>NZ_JBEYSL010000100.1:0-15740 GCF_040642735.1 Micromonospora sp. NPDC047753
GGCGACCGGCCCACCGGCGAGCGCCGCTTCGGCGACCGCCCGCAGGGTGACCGGAGCTACGGCGGCCGACCGCAGGGTGACCGGAGCTACAGCGACCGACCGCAGGGCGACCGGAGCTACAGCGACCGACCGCAGGGCGAGCGCCGCTTCGGCGACCGGCAGCACAGCGACCGACCGCAGGGCGACCGGGGCTACGGCGACCGACCGCAGGGCGAGCGGCGTTACGCCGATCGGGACACCCGGGGGTACGGCGACCGGCCGCAGGGCGAGCGCCGGTTCGGCGACCGGCCGCAGTTCGGTGACCGCGACGGTCGGGGCGACCGACCGACCGGCGAGCGGCGCTTCGGCGACCGGCCGCAGGGTGAACGGCGCTTCGGCGACCGGGACGCTCGGGGTGGGTTCCGCCCGGAGAGCCGGGTCCGGGACGACCGGCCCCGCGACGACCGGTCCCGCGAGGACCGCCCGCGTGACGACCGGCGCGGTTTCGGCGGGCGACCGGCAGCTCGTACCTACTGATTGATTTACCGAACGCCGTCGTGAAGCCCAGGCTTCGCGGCGGCGTTCGCGCATGCCCTGCCGATACCGAGCAGGTCGCGTAACGTCCGGCTCATGCCGACCATGCCGAAGTCGATCTTCTGGTCCCGGACGGACACCGCCGGCAGCGAGCAGGTTCTGCTCGACGACGGCCACGGGTTGACGGCCCGGGGCACTCTGCTCGCCGTGGACCCGATCCCGTGGACCGCCCGCTATCAGCTGACCACCACGCCGGACTGGGCCACCACCCGCGTCGAGGTCGAGGCAGAGGGTCTCGGCTGGCTGCGCCGGGTGACCCTGGAGCGGGCCGCCGGCCGCTGGCGGGTGACCACCGCCGAGCAGGGCGACCTGGACGCCGCCCTGGTCGCGGCCGGTCATCCCCGCGCCGGTCTGCCGGGTACGGACGACCCGGACCGGCTGGCCGACGCGCTCGACGTCGACCTGAGCGGTTCGCCGCTGTTCAACACTCTGCCGGTCCACCGGCTTCGGATGGCGGCGGAGCCGGCCGATGTGGCGCACCGGATCACAGTTGCCTGGGTGCTGCTGCCCGGCCTGGAGGTGGTGCCGGCCGAGCAGATCTACACCGGGCGCGGGCCCGGTCGGGTGCGCTTCGCCAGCGGCACCTTCACAGCCGACATCGATCTGGACGACAGCGGCTACGTGGTGCGCTACCCCGGGCTGGCCGAACGGATCGATCCGCGCTGATCAGCCTCGTGACGGGCCAGTGGCTCGGCCGATCGGCCCGGGATGGGTCGGGCTCCGCTGACGGCCCATGGGGGCTCCGCTGACCGCTTCAGGCGGGCCAGGTCCCGCTGGCCAGGAAGCGTTCGATGGTGGCCAGGTGCGGAGCCAGGTCGAGGCCCTGGGCGGCCACCCAGTCGTCGGCGTAGTACGTGTCGGCGTACCGGTCGCCCGGGTCGCAGATCAGGGTGACCACCGAGCCGGTCCGACGCTCGGCGAGCATCGCGGCGATGAGTCCGAACGCGCCCCACAGGTTGGTCCCGGTGGACCCGCCCACCCGGCGGCCGAGCAGCGCCGAGCCGGCGCGCATGGCGGCCAGGGACGCCGCGTCCGGCACCTGGACCATCCGGTCCACCACCGAGGGCAGGAACGACGCCTCCACGGTGGGCCGGCCGATCCCCTCGATGCGGGAGCCCTTCCCGGTGCGTACCGACCAGTCGGCGGCCAGCCAGGCCGGGTAGAACGCCGAGTTGTCCGGGTCGACGACGCAGAGCTTGGTGGCGAGCCGGCGGTACCGGGCGTAGCGGCCGATGGTCGCGCTGGTGCCCCCGGTGCCGGCGCCCACCACGACCCAGGCGGGGATCGGGTGCCGCTCCAGCTCCAACTGCGCGTAGATCGACTCGGCGATGTTGTTGTTGCCCCGCCAGTCGGTCGCGCGCTCGGCGTAGGTGAACTGGTCCATGAAGTGCCCGCCGGAGTCCTCGGCGAGCCACCGGGCCTCGACCACCACGCTCGCCGGGTCGTCGACCAGGTGACACCGGCCGCCCTGGAACTCGATCTGGGTGATCTTCTCGGGCGAGGTGGAGGCGGGCATCACCGCGATGAACGGCAGGCCCAGCATCCGGGCGAAGTACGCCTCGGAGACCGCCGTGGAACCCGACGACGCCTCGACGATCGTGGTGCTCGGCCCGATCCAGCCGTTGCAGAGCCCGTAGAGGAACAGTGAACGGGCCAGCCGGTGCTTCAGCGAGCCGGTGGGGTGTGACGACTCGTCCTTGAGGTAGAGGTCGACCCCCCACTCCCTGGGCAGCGGGAACGGCAGCAGGTGGGTGTCGGCCGACCGGTTGGCGTCTGCCTCGACGGCGGCGATCGCCTCGGTCACCCAGGTTCGGCTGGATTCGTCGCACCGGTCGAGATGAGTCACGCTCGGAAACCTAGCAAGTGGGCCGGCGGTGGTCAGCGCGGGTCCGGCGGCCTTGACCTGCGGCGTTGGCGGCGCTGGCCGGCGCGGCCGGCGGCCCGGACGATCGGAGTGAGTGCGACGGCCAGTCTGGGCAGTGCGTCCAACAGGCGCACCTGCGCTCCCCGCCAGCGGGGCAGGCTGACCACCGGACGTGGCCGGCGGGCCAGCCGGACGGCCCGCGCCGCGACCTGCTGCGCGGTCAGCATCGATCCGGTGAACGAGGCCACCGCCCCCGGGTCGTCCAGCCGGTCGTGCAGCATCGGGGTCCAGATGCCGTCCGGGCAGAGGCAGGAGACGTGCACCCGCCGGTACCCGGCAATCCGCAGGTCGGACAGGGTGCCGAGGCTGAAGGCCAGCAGGGCGTGCTTGCTGGCCGCGTACACCGTCTCGCCGGGCGCGGCGATCAGCCCGGCCAGCGAGACGACGTTGAGCACGTGGCCGTGACCCTGGGCGCGCATCACGGTCAGCGCGGCGAGGGTGCCGTTCATGGCCCCGTGGGTGTTCACGTCGAGCAGCCGACGGCGGGTCGCGGCGTCGTGCTCCCACGACGCACCGGTGACCAGGATGCCGGCGTTGTTGACCCAGAGGGCGAGGTCACCCCGGCCTGCCGCGTCCGCGGCGACGGCGGCGCAGGCGGCCTCGTCCCGAACGTCCAGGGCGGCCGACCAGCCGCCGAGCGGCGCGGCGGCGCTCTGCACCGCCACCGGGTCAAGGTCGGTGAGCAGCACCGACCAACCGTCGGTGTGCAGCGCGGTGGCGATGGCACGGCCCAGGCCGCCGGCAGCGCCGGTCACCACGGCCACGGGACGCGGCGGCTGGGTCATCGGCGCACGCTACCGCTGGCCGCCCGGGCGACACCAGGGGTACGCGGCGGTCAGGGCGCGGGCGGGCCGACCGGCTGGGGGCGGTTCTCCCACTTCGTGGAGAGCGCGATGGCGGTACGGGTGGAGGCCACCCCCGGCGTCCGGTTCAACCGCACGATCAACTGCTCCAGCTCGGCGATCGTGCCGACCCGCGCCTTGAGCAGGAACGACTCCACCCCGGCCATGAAGTAGCAGGACTCGATCTCGGGCAGCACCCGCAGCGACTCCAGCATGTCGTCGCTGTCGGCACCGGAGTCCTCGACGATGCCGATCAGCGCCGTGACACCCAACCCGATCGACTCCGGAGCCACATCCGCGCGGTAGCCCCGGACGACGCCGCTGCTCTCCAGCTTGCCGACCCGCTCGTGCACGGCCGGCGCCGAGAGACCCACCTGACGGGCCAACTCGGCGTACGAGAGGCGGGCGTTGCCGCGCAGCAGGTCGACGAGGCTCAGGTCGATGGCATCCACAGAGAGTCACCTTAACCGCTGACGCGTAACGTGCGGCCTTCGGCACCCGTTGGACTGAGCGGTGAGTCACTGTTCATAAACCACCGGTCAGGGTCGAGGTAGCACCAGTAACATTACTAACTCCCCACTCAGTGCATTTTTCGCGTTTGGGCGGACAGGCCATGTCCCTGGTGCTGTAATTGCCATACGTCCCTCATGACGGCTCTGGGCTACGCACCAGCCGGGGGCAGTGTGTTCAGCCGGGGGCTTCGTCGACGCGAGGAGGGGGCTGTGGACACTGGAGATCGCCTGCTGACACCGGGTGAGGTCGCCGCGCTGTTTCGGGTAGACCCGAAAACTGTGACGAGATGGGCGGCGGCCGGCCGGATAGGAAGCATCCGGACTCCAGGCGGGCATCGCCGGTTTCGGGAATCCGAGGTGCGAGCCCTGCTTGAGGGGGAGGGCATGCTGGACGAAGTGGATGAGGTCGGTAAGCCACGCAATGTGGGGCCGGCAGCATCCACGGGGCCGGGTCCGGCCAACGCCGGCATGTACTGAACTGGTGCGGACAACGCCACGCGGACCGGACACCAGTCCGGTCCGCGTCCCGCTTCGGCCAACCGCCGGGCGGCAGCACCGCTCGTGCTGAGCAGCACAACCATGCCCAGCGCGAGCGGGATGGCCCAGCACGAGCGGGACGGCTCAGCTCCGGGCCGCGCCGAGCTGGCCGGACCACCGCCGGAACAGGGTGTGCGGGACGCCGAGCGCGTCCAGCACCTTGCCGGCCACGAAGTCGACAAGTTGCTGCGCGCTGGCCGCCGCCCCGGCGCCGTAGAAGCCGGGGCTGGCCGGCAGCACCACCGCGCCCGCGTCGTGCAGGGCGATGAGGTGCTCCAGGTGGCTGCGGGTCACCGGTGTCTCCCGGGGGACCAGCACCACGGGACGGCGTTCCTTGAGGTTGACCTCAGCGGCGCGCTGCAACAGGTCCTTGGAGAGCCCGATCGCGATGCCCGCGCAGGCGGCCGTGCTGGCCGGGACCACTGCCATTCCGCGTACCCGGTAGGAGCCGCTGCTCGGCCCGGCGGCCAGGTCGCCGGCCGGCCAGTGCCGCACATCCGCCGCGGTCAGGTCCCGATCCAGCCAGGCGGCGAGGTCCTCGGCCCAGTGCCCGTCACGGAAGGGGCGGCCGGTCTCGTCGAGCACTGTGAGTCGTGCCGCCCGGGACACGATCAGGTCCACCGGCTCGCCCGCGTCGAGCAGTCCGCCGATGACGGCCGCCGCGTACGGCGTGCCGGAGGCACCGGAGACCCCGACCACCCATGGTTCCCGCATGCCCCCAGCCTGCCTGGTCCGGCTGGTCCGCTGGTGGGCACCCCCGTGGTTGGTCCGGTCCGACATGTCGGGCGGGGCACCGGCCCAACCCGCCGATCTGACATGCTGCCGCTGGCGATTCGCACCGGATCCATCTCGAAGAGGAGGCATCGGTGACGACCGGCGAGATCCTCCGGGCGCTGCGTGCCGAATGTCCGATCCCGCCCCGGCTTCCACCACCACACGTCGATCGTGTGCAGGACTGGCTGCTCGATCTGCTGCCCGAGCTCGGCTTTCCACTGGACGACGCCGCGCTGCGCCGGCTGTCCCAGGGCGCCTTCGCCCGGTACGCCGCGCGGCTCTACCCGGCGGCGACCGAAGCCGACCTGCGGGTGCTGGCCGCGATGTTCACCTGGTTCTTTCTGGTCGATGACGCCTGCGACGGGCCGGACCGGTTGACACCGGAGCAGATCCGGGCGCTGCGCAACGGCACCCTGGCACTTCTGCACGACGGCACCCGGCTGCGGCAGGCCGGGCTGACCGGCCCGCTGCGCCGACTGCTGGTGCTGGCCTGGCGGGAGCCGCGCCGCCGGATGCCGGCACGGTGGCGGCAGCGTTTCGCCGACGCGGTGGCCCGGCACCTCGACGGCACCTGGCAGGAGGCCGTCACCAAGAAGGCCGGCCGCCGTCCGAGCGTGGACGAGTACGTCGAGCTACGTCGGTCGACCTCGGCGGCGGAGGTGTCGTACCCGCTCGTGGAGTTCGTCAGCGGCCGGCCGTTGCCCGACCCGGTCTACCACCACCCGCTGCTGCGTCAGATCGCCCGCACCGGCAACGACCTGCTTTCCTGGTACAACGACCTGGCCTCGCTGAAACGGGACCGGGTGACCTCGGGCGGGCACAATCTGGTCCTCGCCATCGAGGCCGAACTGGGCGTCGCGGAGGCGGAGGCGGCCGAGCGGGCTGCCGAGCACTGGCGGGAGGCGATGCGGCGCTTCGTCGCGTTGCGAGCCGCGGTGCCGTCGTTCGGCCCGGCGTTGGACGAGACGGTCGCCGACCATCTCGACGGGATCGTGAACGCCGTGCGCGGGACCATCGACTGGACCTTCGAGAGCGCCCGCTACCCGGTCAGCACCAGCCCGCCGACCTCAGGGCCGTAGGCCGAGCCGGATCACCAGGTCGAGCAGGGCGAAGAAGAACAGCGCGATGCCGACGAACCCGTTTGCGGTGAAGAACGCCCGGTTGACCTTGCTGAGGTCGGTCGGGGTGACCACCAGGTGCTGGTAGGCGAACGCCACGGCGGTCAACGCCAGCCCGATCCACCAGAGCCAGCCGAGACCGATCAGCGCACCGAACCAGACGAACAGCGCGAAGGTCACCACGTGCGCGACAGAGGAGGCGTGCAGCGCGAAGCGCCGACCGTACCGGGCTGGCACGCTGTGCACGCCGATCTCCCTGTCGATCTCGGAGTCCTGGCAGGCGTAGATCAGGTCGAAGCCGCCGATCCACAGCCCCACCGCCGCGCCGAGCAGCCAGGCCGGCCCGGACCCGTCCAGGGTGCCGGTGACCGCCAGCCAGGCGCCGACCGGGCCGACCGCCTGGGCGATGCCGAGGATGGCGTGCGGCCAGTTGGTGAACCGTTTGGCGTAGGGGTAGACGACCAGCGGCACCACGGCGAGCGGCGCGAGCACCAGGCAGAGCGGGTTGAGCAGGGCGGCGGCGACGAGGAAGACCACGAGTGCGACGGCCGCGCCGGTCCAGGCCGTCCGCACGCTCACCGCTCCGGTGACCAGTTCCCGACCGGCGGTACGCGGGTTCCGCGCGTCGATCCTGCGATCGAGGATCCGGTTGGCGGCCATCGCGAACGTCCGCGCCCCGACCATCGCCACGGTGATCAGCAGCAGGTCGAGCCACCGTACCCGGCCGCCGTTGATCTGCATGGCGGCCAGCGCGGAGAGGAACGCGAACGGCAGCGCGAAGACGGAGTGCTCGACGGCGACGAGCTTCAGGAAGGATTTGGTCCGGCCCGGCTTCGCCGCCGGTGCGTCGATGACGGCCATCAGATTCCGTACTCCTTCCAGCGCTTGTCGACCAGGGACGTGACCTCGGGACTCATGCTCATCCCCTCCGGCCAGCCGCGGGTGTAGCCCTCGGTGGGTAACTTGCGGGTCGCGTCGACGCCCGCCTTGCCGCCCCAGAACTGCTGGTACGACGCGTGGTCGAGGTGGTCCACCGGGCCCTCGGTGAGCAGCAGATCGCGCGAGTAGTCCACGTTGCCGAAGGCGCGGAAGGCAACCTCGTTGTAGTCGTGCACGTCGCAGTCCTCGTCGACGATCACGATCAGCTTGGTCAGCGACATCATGTGCGCGCCCCAGATCGCGTTCATCACCTTCTGGGCGTGCTTCGGGTAGCGCTTACGGATCGACACGATCGCGCAGTTGTGGAAGACCCCGGCGGCGGGCAGGTTGTAATCGACGATGTCCGGGATCAGGAAGCGCAGCAGTGGTGCGAAGATCCGCTCGGTGGCCTTGCCGAGGCCGTGGTCCTCCTGCGGCGGCTGCGACGTGACGATCGAGTGGTAGACGGGGTTGCGCTGCATGGTCATCGCTTCGATGTGCATCACCGGGAACGGCTCGACCGGCGTGTAGAAGCCGGTGTGGTCGCCGAACGGGCCCTCCGGCAGGCGCTCGCCCGGCTCGATGTAACCCTCCAGCACGATCTGCGCGTGCGCCGGCACCTGCAGCGGCACGGTCAGGCAGTCGACCATCTCCACCCGCTCGCCGCTCAGGAAACCGGCGAACAGGTACTCGTCGATGTCCGCAGGCAGTGGCGCGCTGGCCGAGTAGGCGACCGCGGGGTCGGCACCGATGGCGATCGCGACCGGCAGGCGCTGCCCGAGCCGCTCGGCGACCGCGTGGTGCGCCGTGGAGTTCTTGTGGATCTGCCAGTGCATGCCGATGGTGTTGTGCGAGTGCTGCTGCAGGCGGTAGAGCCCGAGGTTGCGCTTGCCCGTCTCGGGGTGCTTGGTGTGGGTCAGCCCGAAGTTGTGGAAGATCCCGCCGTCGCCCGGCCAGACCTGCAGCCCGGGCAACCGGTTGAGGTCGACGTCGTCGCCGCGGTAGATCACCTGCTGGCAGGGGGCCGTCTTGACCTTCTTCGGCGGCATGGACTTGAGCTGCATGACCTTGCCGAGCCCGCCCATCATGCCCGAGAAGCCCTGCGGCAGTTCCGGCTTGAGCATCTCGCCGATCCGCGCGCCGATCTCGTCGAGGTTCTCCACCCCGAGGGCCATCGCCATCCGCTTCTCGGTGCCGAACAGGTTGATCGCCACCGGCATCTCGCCCCGGGTCGGACGCTCGAAGAGCAGCGCCGGGCCGCCGGCCCGCACCGTCCGGGTGACCACCTCGCTGATTTCCAGGGTCGGATCGACCGGGACGTCGACCCGGCGCAACTCCCCCGCGCGCTCCAGCGCCGCGAGGAAGTCCTTGAGATCGGTGTACGGGAAGCCACGAGCCGCCATGTCACCCAGTCTCCCGCACGGGCTCCCGAACGGCCCAAGCCGGGTGCTGTGACGCTCGCGATCGCCCGCTGATCCGCTCGGCTTTCAGGAAGTCGCGGTGTCCCAGGCCGCCGGACACCGCGACTTCAAGGAAGGCGAGTGGATCAACCGGCAGAACCCGAACCTCGCGGGCATGGCGGGCGGTTGAGCGGGTAGCCGGGCAGGCGGAGGGCGGACGGAGGCGCGCGGGCGGACGGCATAGGGCACGGGCGGGCGGACGGCGGGCGGAGGCGGCGATGGGCGTGGAACGGGTTCCGGCGGGGTTCACCGAGCAGCGGGCTCGGGTCGGCCAGATCACCATGAACTACGTCCGTGGCGGAGCCGGCCCGCCGCTGGTGCTGCTGCACGGGTACCCGCAGTGCTGGTACATGTGGCGGCACCTGCTGCCCGAGTTGGGGCGCTCCTTCGACGTGGTCGCGCCCGACCTGCGCGGCTTCGGGGGCAGCGACGCCCCGGACACCGGGTACGACAAGAAGACGGTCGCCGCCGACCTGCACGGACTACTCGACCAACTCGGCCTGGTCAGTGACCTTCGACTGGTCGGGCACGACCTGGGGACCATGGTGGCGTACGCGTACGCCGCCGCCCATCCGCAGCGGGTGAGCCGGCTGGCGCTCACCGAGGCGCCGATCCCCGACGAGAGCATCTACACGTTCCCCGCGCTCACCTCGGCCGGGCCCGGGGTGTGGAACTTCGGCTACTTCTCTCTCGGCAACGGGCTTCCGGAGGCACTGGTCAACGGGCGGGAGTCGCTCTGGGTGGACAGGTTCACCGACGCGCTGATGGTGCGCAAGGGCAGCATCAGCGCGCCCGACATCGAGGAGTTCGCCAGCCACCTGCGCGACCCGGCACATCTGCAGGCCAGCTTCGCCTACTTCCGGGCGTTCGAGCAGGACATCGCGGACAACGCTGCGTACCGGGGCACGAAGCTGACCATGCCGGTGCTGGCCGTCGGATCGGCGGCCAGCCTCGGTGGGCAGGTTGCCGAGCAGGTCCGCCGGTACGCCGACACGGTCCGCGGCGAGGTGATCGAGGACTGCGGGCACTGGCTGTACGAGGAGCGTCCGGACGAGATGCTCGCCCTGCTGCGTGACTTCCTCCAGGCGGCCTGAGCAGGGATCCGCAGGTGTCAGCGGTCAGGCAGCGGGCGCCCAGGCGTGAGCGGCCAGTGGCGGGTCGAGCGGTGCCCGGGTGAGCCGGTTGGCGAAGGTGGACATGGTGTACGCACCGACGCCGAGCACCACGTCCAGCGCGTGCCGGGGCTGGTAGCCGGCGGCCAGGAAGTCGTCCAGTTCGTCGTCCGGCACTGCGCCCCGGTGGTCGAGCACGGCCAGTGTGAACCGGCGCAGCGCCTCCAGGCGTGGTTCGGGCAGCGCCGAGCCGGCACGCAGCGCGGTGATCAGCTCGGCGGTCGCGCCGAGTTGGGTGAGCTTGCCGCTGTGCAGGGCGACGCAAAAATGGCATTCGTGACTGGTGGAGACCGTCAGGATGACCACCTCCCGCTCCAGCGGGGCGAGGTCGGTCTGCTCGAAGCCCGCGCTGGCGGTGAGGAAGCCGGTGAGCAACTGCGGCGAGTCGGCCATCAGCGCCACCGGGGTGGGCAGCCAGCCGAACCGGCCGCGTACGCCCTCGATGGCTCGTCGGGCGGCGGCGGGCGCGGTCTCGGCGGTGTGAGCGGTGAAGACGGACATGGCTGCCTACTTTCCAGAGCTTGGATCGGACGACGTAAGATGGTCAACGTGGTTGACGAAATAGTAAACGTGGTTGTCGAACATGGCAAGCGCTGAGCCGGCACGCCCCGGCTTCGCGCTGCCGCTGTTGCTGCTGGCCGGCTTCCGGACGCTGATCGACGATCTGCACGCCGAGCTGGCCCGGGAGGGGCATCCGGAGCTGCGACCGCTGCATGGGTTCGTGCTCCAGGCGGTCGGCGCGGAGGGCACCACCGCCACTGAGCTGGGCCAGCGGCTGGGCATCTCCAAACAGGCCGCCGGCAAGACCGTCGACCGATTGGTGGCCGTCGGCTACCTGGAGCGGGTCGACGACCCCACCGACGCCCGACGGCGGCTGGTCCGGGTGACCCCGCGCGGCGCCGACGGGCTACACCGCTCGGCCGAGATCTTCGACCGGCTGCGTGCCCAGTGGGCGGACACGCTCGGCCCGGAACGGGTCACCGCGATGGAAGACGACCTCGGCACGATGGCCTCGGCCAACTGGTTCCGGCTCGACGTGCCCGGCTGGTTCGGCGGCTGATCGCGGGCCGTCGACCGGTTGCGTGGTTCGGCGGCTGAACGCGGGCCGCCGAACCACGTGCGCGGCTCGCGGACGTTCAGTGGGTGCGGGCCAGCTCGACGACGGCCCGCCATGCGGCCTGGGCGAAGGTCAGCAGGTAACGCGGGCTGCGACCCGACCCGGGGAGTGGCGGGCGACGACAAGATCCACTCGGGTTTCGCGAAGTCGGGGTGTCCCGGGCCGCAGGACACCCCGACTTCCTGAAAGCCCAGTGGATCAACGGGCGACCACGCGCGGGACACCGCCATATCGCCGCCCAGGGCCGGGTCAAGACCGGCAGACACATCTCACCGTGCCTGGCCGAACGGCGGGACGCAGGAGCAGAGTGGATTCATGTCGGACGCGTACGTCGTCGGCGACCCGGACGGGTTGTCGCCCCTGCTGGTCGAGCTTCGTGACGCCGTCGCCCGGGAGCTGCACGCCCAACTGGCGATGCGCGGTGAGCGGATCGAGATGGCTGATCTACCGGAGGTGTCCTACCAGGTCACCATCCAGGTCGAGCGTGCCATGCGGGCCTGGCGACCCATCCTGTAGACGCGGGCCGGTCACTGACGGAATCCGTCACCGGCCCGCGCTCCACGTCCAGGTCAGTCCAGCCCGCCGTACGAGTGCAGGCCGGTGAAGAAGATGTTCACGCCGAACAGGTTCATCAGCACGGTGAGGAAGCCGAGCACCGCGATCCAGGTGGCCACGTTGCGCTTCACGCTGGGCGTCGCGCGGGCGTGCAGGTAGCCGGCGTAGACCACCCAGGAGATGAACGCCCAGGTCTCCTTCGGGTCCCAGCCCCACGGCCGGCCCCAGGCCGCCTCGGCCCAGATGGCACCGGCGATCACCGCGAAGGTGAAGATCGGGAACGCGAAGGCGTGCAGCGCGAAGGTCAGCCGCTCCAGGCCGGCCGCACCGGGCAGCCGTTTCGCCAGGATGTACGGGAAACTCCGCTTGCCCTGCTCGTACCCGCTGCGCATCAGGAAGCCGACCGCCGGCACCACGCCGAGCAGGAAGATGCCGGACGCGAAGACGATCGTCGAGACGTGGATGATGAACCAGTACGAGTTCAGTGCCGGCACCAGCGGCACGATCGGCACGTAGAGAACCAGCTCGGCGGTGGCGACCAGCAGCACCATCACCAGGGTCAGGAAGAGCCCGAGCTTACGCAGCGACGGCCGCTTCCAGAGCACCACCAACCAGGCGGCCACCCCGATGAACGTCACGGTGAGCACGAACTCGTACATGTTGCCCCACGGCATCCGGTCCGCGGCGAGCCCACGGGTGACCAGTGCCCCCAGGTGCAGCGCGGCGGCCACCGCGGTGGCGCCCACCCCGATCAGGCCCGCGAGCCGGGCCCGCCCGGCCGAGCGGTCGACCGTCGGTGGCGAAGGGACCGGCGCGGACGGCGTCGGGACGCCACCGGCACCTACCAACTCGCGCACCGGAGCCGCCGTGGCGACCCGGGTATGCACGTTGCCCAGCGCGTACTCGACGGCGTGGCCGATCATCGCGACCAGGTACGCCAGGATCGCGAATGTCACCAGATTGTCGGAGAGTGCGGACATCACTCGGCTCCTTCTCGCACGCCGGCCCGGTCAGCGGAGTCAGCGCCAGCACCAGCCCGGTCGGCACCGCTGACGGCGGCGACCAGCTGGGTGAACTCGTCGGCGAACCCTGGATAGTCGGTACGTGGCAACCCACCGACCTCCATCAAGCTACTACCGCTCGTCGGAGATCCGTTCCCGGGGTCGGCCGGCACCACCCGGAAGAACACCCGGCGGCGCTTTCCGAACAGCGAACCCATCAGCCCGATCAGCAGGACGCCGCAGCTGACCAGCAGCATCGTCGAGCCGGGATCGTGCCGGACGGAGAGGGTGACGTACCGCTCGGTGCCCAGGAACTCAACTGTCGTGCCGTCGTCCAACTTCCAGGTCTCGCCCTTGCGCAGCAGTTTGGTGCCGACCTCCTTGACCTTGCCGGCCCGCACCTGCCGCTGGTCGAGCTGGTAGACCGAGCCGGGGATACCGGCGTCCAGACCGAGGTTGCCGCGGTAGGCGACCAGGTTCAGCGCCGGGTTGCGCTCGGTCGGGTACTGCGAGCGGACGAACGGCGCCTGCTCGGGCGCGGTGGGAAGGTAGATGCCGGTGAACGCCATCTGCAGATCCGGTGCGCGCTGGCCGGTCGCCGGGTCGACGTTCGCGTCCGGGAAGGCCGCCAACCCCTCGCTGGTCAGGCCCATGTCGCCGGTGGTCAGGAACGGCTCGTCACTGATCTGGCTGTTGCCGAACCGGTCGGTGTAGCGGATCACCGGGGCGTACCCGTGGCCGAGCAGGTAGACGCTCGCGTCGTTCAGGCGCAGCGGCGAGTTCACCGAGAAGTCGGCGCTGCGGGTCGGCTCGTCCGGACCGTTGACTGTCACCCTGGCGTTGAAGAACTCCGGCTGACCGGATGCCAGGAACCGGGCCTGGAAGTCGTCCAGCCGCAGGCAGAAGCCGGGCAGGTCGGCGCTGTCCACCTGGGGGCCGAGCTTCGCCTCGGCGTACTGCTGGCGGGTGTTGCAGAACGCGTTGTCCGCGCCGGCCACCAGCAGCCGGTTGCCGCTCCAGCCGTACCAGGAGCCGAGCGCCACCCCGATCAGCACCGCGATCAGCGAGGTGTGGAACAGCAGGTTGCCGGTCTCCTTGAGGTAGCCCTTCTCGGCGGAGACCTCGTCGCCGCGCACCTCGACGCGCCAGCGCCGCTTGCGCAACACCTCCGCGATCGCCGCCGCCCCACCGGGCGGGGCGGGCAGCACCGTGTGCTGCGGCAGCCGGGCCATCCGCTTCGGCGCGGCCGGCGGACGGGACCGCAGCGTGCGGACGTGGTCGCGCAGCCGGGGCGTGATGCAGCCGATCAGGGAGGTGAACAGCAGCAGGTAGATCGCGGAGAACCAGACCGACCCGAAGACCTCGAACGCGCCGATCCGGTCCAGTCGGGGGGCCCAGTCCGGGTGGTCGACGAAGTACTCGTTGACCTTCTCCGGGCTGATTCCGCGCTGCGGCAGCACCGAGCCGGGAATGGCGGCGATCGCGAGCAGGAAGAGCAGGATCAGCGCCGTACGCATGCTGGTGAGCTGCCGCCACGAGTTGCGCAGCAGGGCCAGCAGCCGGTTCGGCCGGCGGCGTGGCGCGGGCGCCGCGGTCTCCGGTCGGTCGTCGACGACCGTCATCAGATGCTCACCTCGCCCACCCCGACGGTGGTCTGCAACCAGATCACGAAGCTCTGCCATCCGCCGGTGACCAGGGCCAGACCGATCAGGATGAGCAGGGCGCCGCCGACCCGGGTGACCCAGCGGCTGTTGCGCCGAACGGCGCGGAAGACCCCGAGCAGGCGTTCGAAGCCCAGCCCGAAGACGATGAACGGTATCCCCAACCCGAGGCAGTACGCCACGGCGAGCACCACGGCCCGGTCGCTCTGGCCGCTGGCGGTGGCCATGCCCATCACCGCGCCGAGGGTGGGGCCGGTGCAGGGCACCCAACTGAGCGCGAAGACCGCCCCGAAGACCGGTGCGCCGAGCAGCCCCGCCGACGGCAACCGGGAGATCCGGAACTCCCGTTGCAGGGCCGGGATCATCCCGAGGTAGCTCAACCCCGCCACGATGACCAGCACACCGACGCCGATCTGCAACTCGCGCTTGTAGTCGAAGAACACCCGACCGATGCTGGCGAAGAGGATCGCGGTGGCCACGAAGACGACTGTGAAGCCGCCGATGAAGAGCAGCGTCCCGGCGAGCACCCGACCCTTGACCGCGCCGACCCGCGCGACCCGTTCCTTGACCGCGACACCCCCGCCGGCCGGCACGGGATCGGCCTGCGGCCGCCGGCCCTCCAGGTCGGCGCCGGCCAGGCCGGTCACGTACGACAGGTAGCCGGGGACGAGCGGGAGGACGCACGGGGAGAGGAAGCTGACCAGGCCGGCGAGCGCCGCCGCGCCGATGGCGAGCAGCAGCGGCCCGCTGAGGGCCAACTCCCGGAAGGTCTCGCCCATCAGTTCGGTGCCGGCTTCTCGGCGGCGACCCGTTCGACGATCGGCCGTAGCTCGTCCCTGGTCACGGCGCGGCGGATCACCACGGCGATCCGGCCGTCGCGATCGAGGACCACCGTCGCCGGTGTGGAATTGGGCGGGATGTCGAAGTTCAGCGCCTGACTGCTGGACGGGTCGAAGATGCTCGGGTAGGTGACCCGCCCCCGCTCGAAGGCGATCGCCTTGTCCTTGCTGTCCTGCACGTTGACGCCCAGGAAGGTCACCCCGGACGCCTTGGTGGCCTGGTAGGTGTCCTCCAGGTCGTCAGCCTCCGCACGGCAGGGCGCGCACCAGGAACCCCAGAAGTTGACGACGACGACCTGACCGCGCGCCTGGGAGACGTCGTACTGGCCACCGGTGAGCAGTTCGCCGACCACCTTGGGCGTCTTCGACCGCTGGTCCGGCGCACAGGTGATCGTGAGGCCGTCGCTGGTGCACTGCTTCTCCCCGCCGCCCCCGGACGTGCAGCCGACCAGCGCCACCGCGGCGACGGTGGCGAGCAGACCGGCGGTCCACCTCCGGGCGTTCATCAGGCCCCCTTGGCCGTCCGGGCGGTCGCGGAGAGAGCGATCAGGTGCGCGGCCGGCTCGCTGTAGCCGATGCCCGCCACCTTCGCGCCGTCGAAGTGGAACGAGGTGAGACTCGCCAGGCCGCACTGCCGCTTGCGCGGGTCGTGCCAGAGCCGCTTGCGCTCTACGTGACGGCGCAACGTCCAGATCGGGAGCTGGTGCGACACCAGCACCGCCTCGCGTCCCTCGGCG
>NZ_JBEYSL010000101.1:0-15735 GCF_040642735.1 Micromonospora sp. NPDC047753
AGCAGGTCGCTCTCGGGTGCCTGCTCGACCAGCTCGGCCAGTCTCAGCTCGGCGCGGGCGGTGGCCGCGCGGGCCGCCTCCCGGGCCGGCCCGTCCACCGGTGCCACCTGCGCCACCAGGGCGGCCCGGTCGGGGAGCGCGACCTGACCGGCGAAGACCGCCGAGGCGGTCACCCGGTTGGCGGTCGGGTCGTAGCGGCGACCCTCGGGCGGGCAGCACTCGGGCTCGGTGCAGAGATAGGACCACCAGCGGCCGTCGGTCACCCGCAGCGCGTCGAGCACGTGCAGCCCGAAATCGTTCAACGCGTCGCGCAGCGCGTCCACTGCCGGGGTGACCTGCTCCGGTTGCCCGTAACCCACGACCGTGGCGGCCTCCGCGCCCTGCCGGCGGAGCACACCAGCCAGGTGCCCGGCCAGTCCGCCCAGCTCGGTCGGGTCGGGCAGGTCCGCGCGGGCGGCGAAGACGATCTGTCGGCCGACCAGCGCCACGGCGACGACGCTGTCGGTGGGGTGGAAGCCGAGCAGGTACGGCACAGCGGCGATCAGGTCGGCGGGTGAGCGGACGGCGAGCTGAGGGCGTTCGGTCGAGGTCATGTCGGAAGCCTGCGGCGGGCGTGCCGGGCCCTGCCACCCCTGTGGACGACACGCGGCTTATCCACAGTTACTCAGCGTGTTCTCCCTGCTCACGCGCCACCTACGGGTGCGGAAAGAGCGCCGATGTCGTCGGGCGACACCTGGCTGTCGTAAGGAGCGGTTACCGTGCGCTGATGGACCTGGCGTACCTGCGCGCGCATCCGGCACACCTCCCGACCTTCCGGACCCATCAGCGGCTCCGGGAGACGCCGGTCTCCGGTGGAAACATCTGCGCAGCCGCCCGGCTCACCCTCGACGACGGCCACTCCGTCTTCGCCAAGTCCTGGCCGGAGGGCGCCGACCGACCGGCGCCGGAGGGCTTCTTCGCCGCCGAGGCCGCCGGCCTGCGCTGGCTGCGGGAGGCGGGCGCTGTCGGCGTACCCGAGGTGATCGTGGTGTTGCCGGAGCTGCTGGCGCTCGACTGGGTGGAGCCCGGCGAACCGACGCCGGAGGCAGCGGAGCGCTTCGGCCGGGAGCTGGCCGGGCTGCACCGGGCGGGCGCAACCGCCTTCGGTGCCACCTGGCCCGGCTTCATCGGCTCGCTCCCACAGGACAACACCCTCACCGGCGGGCGCTGGTCGACCTGGTTCGCCGAGCGACGCCTCGCCCCCTACCTGCGACGCTCGGTCGACGCTGGCGCGCTGACCAGCGCCGATGCCGCTCTGGTCGAGCAGGTGATCGGTCGTCTCGACGGGCTCGGCGGCGACGAGCCGCCCGCGCGCATCCACGGCGACCTGTGGCCGGGCAACGTGCTGTGGGGGCTCGACGACCGGGCCTGGCTCATCGACCCGGCGGCACACGGTGGGCACCGGGAGACGGATCTCGCCCAGCTCGCCCTCTTCGGCGGCATTCCCCACCTGGATCGGGTGGTGGCCGCCTACCAGGATAGTTGGCCACTACCGGACGGTTGGCGTGACCGCGTGCCAGTGCATCAGCTGCATCTGCTGCTCGTGCACACAGCACTCTTCGGCGTCAGCTTCCGAGATGTGGTCGTCCAGACCGCCCGTGGCGTCCTGAGCCGGGCCGAGCGCGCTACGGTCGACAGGTGAGCGTCGCCCCGGGGATCGACGGCGTCCTCGTCGACCGGTACGGCCGTGTCGCCCGGGACCTGCGCGTGTCCCTCACCGACAAGTGCAACCTGCGCTGCACCTACTGCATGCCGGCGGAAGGACTCCCCTGGCTGGCCGGCCCCGAGTTGCTGACCGACGAGGAGATCGTCCGGCTGGTCCGGGTTGCTGTCGAACTGCTCGGCGTGACCGAGGTGCGGTTCACCGGCGGTGAGCCGCTGATCCGAGCCGGGCTGGTCGACATCGTGACGGCGGTCGCCGCCCTCGAACCCCGCCCCCGGGTCTCGCTGACCACCAACGGCATCGGCCTGGACCGACTGGCCCCGGCGTTGCGGGCGGCCGGCCTGGACCGGGTGAACGTCTCACTGGACACCCTGGACCCGGACCGGTTCACCAAGCTCACCCGGCGCCCCCGCCTCGACGCGGTGCTGGCCGGGCTCGCCGGGGCGGCGACCGTCGGGCTCAGCCCCGTGAAGATCAATTCAGTGCTGATGCGTGGTGTCAACGAGGACGAGGCGCCGGCGCTGCTCCGCTTCGCCCTCGAGCACGACTACCAGCTGCGGATCATCGAGCAGATGCCGTTGGACGCCCAGCACGGTTGGGCCCGCGACACCATGGTCACCGCCGAGGAGATCCTGGCGTCACTGCGTACCGTCTTCGATCTGAGCCCCGACCCGACCGAGCGCGGCGCGGCACCGGCGGAAACCTGGCTGGTCGACGGAGGCCCCGCCCGGGTCGGCGTGATCGCCAGCGTCACCCGCCCCTTCTGCGGGGACTGCGACCGCACCCGGTTGACCGCCGACGGCCAGGTCCGCGCCTGCCTCTTCGCCACTGAAGAGTCGGATCTGCGCGCCGCGTTGCGCACCGGTGCCGACGACGACGAGTTGGCCCGGCGATGGCGTACCGCGATGTGGGGCAAGCGTGCCGGGCACGGCATCGACGATCCCACCTTCCTCCAGCCCACCCGTCCGATGTCAGCGATCGGGGGCTGAGGCGTGGAGTCGACGACGCTTACCATCCGCTACTTCGCGGGTGCCCGCGCCGCCGCCGGCCGCGCCGAGGAGGCCATCCCCGCCGGGCGGTCACTGGACGACCTCACGGCGGAGCTGACCCAGCGCCACGGCGACCGGCTCGCCGGGGTGCTGCGGGTGGCGAGTTTCCTCGTGAACGGCGTCAGCTGTCATGATCGTCAGACCCCTCTACCGGCCGGGGCCACGATCGATGTCCTGCCCCCGTTCGCGGGCGGCTGAGGGAGGCTTCACACATGATGGCGGTTCTGGGGTTCGTGGCTGTCCTGGCGCTGGTCACCGGCCTCATCCACCTCTACCTGTGGAAGCGGCTCGTTCAGGACACCACCGCGCCGGGCCGCTGGCGACGGGTCGGCGGGATCGCCGCACTGGTGCTGGCACTGCTCGTGCCGGTCACGATGGCCGGCACGCAGGCCGGGCTCTACTGGCTCGCCTGGCCCGGCTACCTGTGGCTCGCGCTGATGTTCTACCTGCTGATCGTCCTGATCGTGCTGGAAGTCCCGATGCTCGTCGCCCGACTGGTGCTGCGCCGCCGGGTGGTCGCCGCGGAGCCCACCACCGCCGCGCCCGAGCCGGTGCTCGTCGGGGCCGCCGGGCCGACCGACCCGCCGGCCGCCGACGCCGTCGCCGCACCGGACCACGACCCGTCCCGTCGGTTGCTGCTCGCCCGTGGGGCCGCCATCTTCGCCGGTCTCACCGCCACAGGCATCGTGGGGTACGGCGTTCGCACGGCACTCGGTCCACCCCAGCTCGACCGGGTACGCATCCCGCTCGCCAAACTCCCCCGCAGCATGGACGGCCTGCGCATCGCCACCGTCTCCGACATCCACCTCGGTCCGCTGCGCGGCCGGGCGCACACCGAGCGGATCGTCGCCGCGATCAACCGGCTCGACGCGGACCTGGTCGCGGTGGTCGGCGACCTGGTCGACGGAACCGTCGCCGAACTCGGCGCGGCCGCCGAGCCCCTGCGTGACCTGCGCTCCCGGTACGGCAACTTCTTCGTCACCGGCAACCACGAGTACTACTCCGGGGTGGAGGAGTGGGTCCAGGAGGTCGACCGGCTCGGCCTACGGGTCCTCCAGAACCAGCGGCAGGAGATCCAGGCTCGGGGTGGTGTGCTCGACCTGGCCGGCGTGAACGACCTCACCGGGGCCGGCACCGGCCTCGCCGCCGGCCCGGACTTCGCCGCCGCCCTCGGCGACCGCGACCCGAGCCGTCCCGTGGTCCTGCTCGCGCACCAGCCGCTGGCGGCGAAGGAGGCCGCCCGGTACGGCGTCGACCTGCAACTGTCCGGGCACACCCACGGTGGGCAGATGGTGCCGTTCAACCTTGCCGTCAGGCTTGAGCAGCCGGTGGTCAGCGGCCTCGGCGAAGTCGACGGCACGAAGGTCTACGTGACCAACGGCGCCGGTTTCTGGGGGCCACCGGTCCGGGTCGGGGCCGAGCCGCAGATCAGTCTGGTCGAGCTGCGCTCGGCATAGCGGAGGTCACGTCCGCGCGTGGCGGCGGGTGGCCGGCGCGGCGGGCGTGACAGGATGCGGCGTGCCCCCGTTCAGCGCCGTACCCCCCGGTGGCCTACCGCCATTCGTCGCGGACCTGCACATCCACTCGAAGTACTCGCGCGCGTGCAGCCGTGACCTCACCCTGCCGAACCTCGCGTGGTGGGCCCGGCGTAAGGGCATCGGCCTGCTCGGCACCGGCGACTTCACCCACCCCGCCTGGTACGACCACCTGCGGGAGACACTGCGCCCGGCCGAACCGGGGCTCTACCGGCTCGACCCGGAGGCGGAACGGGACCTCGCCCGGCGGCTGCCACCCCGACTCGCGCCGAACGCGGAGGCGGACCCGGTCCGGTTCATGCTGAGCGTGGAGATCTCCACCATCTACAAGCGGGACGACCGGACCCGCAAGGTGCACCACCTGATCTACCTGCCGGATCTGGACGCGGTGGCCCGGTTCAACACCGCGCTGGGCCGGATCGGCAACCTCGGCTCCGACGGCCGACCGATCCTCGGACTGGACTCCCGCGACCTGCTGGAGATCACCCTGGAGGCCAGCCCGGACGGCTACCTGGTGCCGGCACACATCTGGACTCCCTGGTTCTCCGCGCTGGGCTCGAAGTCGGGCTTCGACGCGATCGCGGACTGCTACGCCGACCTGGCCGGGCACATTTTCGCCGTGGAGACCGGGCTCTCCTCCGACCCCGCCATGAACTGGCGGGTCGGCAGCCTGGACGGCTACCAACTGGTGTCCAACTCGGACGCGCACTCGCCGCCGGCGCTCGGCCGGGAGGCGACGGTGCTGACCGCCGAACGGGACTACTTCGCCGTTCGGGAGGCGCTGCGTACCGGTGACGGCCTGGCCGGCACGATCGAGTTCTTCCCGGAGGAGGGCAAGTACCACGCGGACGGGCACCGGCTGTGCGGGGTCAACTGGACTCCGGAGCGCACCCGCGCTGCCGACGGACGCTGCCCCGAGTGCGGCAAACCCCTCACCGTGGGTGTCCTCAGTCGGATCGAGGAGTTGGCGGACCGGCCGGACGGGCACCGGCCGGCGCACGCCCGGGACGTCACCCACCTGGTGCCGCTGGCCGAGATCCTCGGCGAGATCAACAAGGTGGGTGCCCGGTCGAAGAAGGTCGAGGGGCGGCTCAACGAGCTGCTGGCCACGCTCGGCCCCGAGCTGGAGATCCTGACCACGACGCCGCTGACCGAGATCGCGCAGGCCGGTGGTGAGCTCCTCGCGGAGGGCATCGGGCGGCTGCGGCGCGGCGACGTCCGCCGGGTGCCCGGTTACGACGGCGAGTACGGCGTGATCACGCTCTTCGAACCGGCCGAGCTGGGCGCGCAGGAGACGCTGTTCGACGTACCGGTGCCGGCGCAGCGACGACCCGCGGAGCCGGCTCCACGGATCCCGGCCAAGCGCCCGGCGGCGGCCAAGGCGGAGCCGAAGCGGAAGCCGGTCCCGGCGCCCGCGCCGCCGATCGCGTCACCGCCGTCTCCCCACGAGCCGTTCGAGCCGATGCTCTCCGGCATGGAGGAGGTCGGCACCGGCCTGCTGGACCGACTGGACGCCATGCAGCGGGTGGCCGCCTCCGCACCCGGCGGTCCGCTGCTCATCGTGGCCGGTCCGGGCACCGGCAAGACCAGGACGCTCACCCACCGCATCGCGTACCTCTGCGCGGAGCTGAACGTCTTCCCCGAGCACTGCCTCGCGATCACGTTCACCCGCCGGGCAGCCGAAGAGCTGCGGCACCGCCTCGACGGGCTGCTCGGCCCGGTCGCCGAGGACGTCACGGTGGGTACGTTCCACGCGTTGGGGCTGACCATCCTGCGGGAGAACGTCGGCGCGGCGGGTCTCCCCGCCGACTTCCGGATCGCCGACGACGCCGAGCGGGCGGCGGCGCGCACCGAGGCCGGCGACGACAGTGCCGCTTACGTGTCGCTGCTGCGCAAGCAGGACCTGGTCGACCTGGACGAACTGGTGACCCTGCCGGTGGAGCTGCTGCGGGCCGACCGGAAGCTTGTCGAACGGTACCGGGACCGCTGGCGGTGGATCTTCGTCGACGAGTACCAGGACGTCGACGAGGTGCAGTACGAGCTGCTGCGGCTGCTCAGCCCCGCCGACGGCAACCTCTGCGCGATCGGCGACCCGGACCAGGCCATCTACTCGTTCCGGGGTGCCGACGTCGGCTACTTCCTGCGCTTCTCCGAGGACTTCACCGACGCCCGACTGGTCCGACTCAACCGCAACTACCGTTCGTCGGCCCCGATCCTGGCCGCCGCCGTGCAGGCCATCGCGCCGTCCTCGCTGGTCCGGGGCCGGCGGCTGGACCCGGCCCGGCTCGACCCGGAAGCTCCGCTGGTCGGGCGGTACCCTGCGGCGTCGGTGAACGAGGAGGCCGACTTCGTCGTGCGTACCGTCGACGATCTGGTCGGCGGGTTGTCGCACCGCTCGCTGGACTCGGGCCGCATCGACGGCCGGTCCACCTCACTGTCGTTCTCCGACATCGCCGTGCTGTACCGCACCGACGCGCAGGCCGCCCCGATCGTGGACGCCCTGACCCGGGCCAACATCCCCGTGCAGAAGCGTTCCCACGACCGGCTGCGGGATCGGCCCGGGGTGGCGGCCATCGCCCGCGAGCTACGACACGCCGACGGCCTGGCCGGCTCACTTGCCGCCCGGGTGCGGCTGGCCGGTCAGGTGGTCGCCGAGCGGTTCGCCGTGCCCACCCTGGACGGCGCCAGCAGTGCGGTCCGCCCCGAGGACGTCCGCTCGGCCGTGGACCTGCTGACCCCGCTGGCCCGACGCTGCGGCGACGACCTGGAGGCCTTCCTGTCGCAGTTGGCCACCGGCGCCGAGGTGGACGCGCTCGACCCGCGGGCCGAGGCGGTCACGCTGCTCACCCTGCACGCCGCGAAGGGCCTGGAGTTCCCGGTTGTCTTCCTGGTCGGTGTCGAGGACGGGTTGTTGCCGTTGCGCTGGCCGGGCTCGACCCCCGACGAGGACGCCGTCGCCGAGGAGCGCCGGCTCTTCTTCGTCGGCCTGACCCGGGCCCAGGACCGGCTGTACGTCAGTCACGCCGGCCGCCGCACCCGGCACGGCACCGAACGCGACTGTTCACCTTCGCCGTTCCTCGGCACCATCGACCCCGGCCTCTTCGAACGCTTCGGGGAAGCCGAACCCCGCCGCCCCAAGGACCGCCAACTCCGCCTGATCTAAGCCCCCTCACGCCCCCAAGCCCCCAAGCCCCCACAACCCCACACCGCCACGCCGCCACGCCCCCACGCCGCCGCCGATCTTGCACTTTCGGTTGCCGATGTGCGTGGAATGCACCTTATGTCGGCGCAGAAACTGCAAGATCGACGAAGTCTGGGGCCGGGCCGGGGCCACGGCCACGGCCTGGGCGGGGCCGGGGCGGGGGTGTTAAGGGAGGAGGGCGGCTAGCCAGGCGCCCGCCAGCAGGGCCGGGCCGAGGGGTAGCAGGGTGGTCCGGTGCACCTTTCGGGTGACGAGCAGGGTGAGCACCAGACCGCCGTGCAGCACGTGCGGCAGGAGCAGCCCGGTCAGCAGGGCGTCCCACCCCAACCAGCCGAGCGGCAGGCCGAGGACGGCGGCGAGTTTCACGTCCCCGAAACCCAGCCGTGAGCCGGGCAGCAGGGCCAGCAGCACGTGCGCCCCGCCCGCGACGACCGCACCTGCCAGCGCGCCGAGCAGCCGGCCGGGAGTGCCGGACAGCAGCGCCGCTGTGGTCAGCCCTCCGAGGGCCAGCAGCCCGGCGACGAGGACCAGCGGGTCGGGCAGCCGCAGGCAGGCCAGGTCGACCCGCGCCAGCACCAGACCGACCGCCGCGACCGCGAGGAAGACCGGCAGCGCCAGGTCGTCACCCACGGCGACGGCAAGGCCGGCGAAGACGCCGGCCGCCACCACCGGGTCGACCCAGGGCCGCCGGACCGGCTGCGGCAGTGAAAACGCCGGTCGCCGGGCGTCCGCGGTGGCGAAGCACCGCGACACCAGGGGTACGACGAGGCCGACCAACGCGCCGAGCAGCGCGATCGACACCAGCGCGGCGGCCGACATGGGCCGGACGTTACTGGCGGTCGTGCAACGGCGTGTCCCCCGATCGTGATGCCGGCGTATCCCCCGATCGTGATCCCGTGCCCGCCCGGCGCGGCCGTTCGGTGGTCACCACCACGGCGACCCCGGCGACGATGACGGCACCGCCGAGCAGCACCTGCGGGGTGATCGGCTCGGCCACCAGCAGCGCGCCGAGCGCCACAGCAACCGCCGGGTTCACGTAGGCGTACGTCGACACCAGCGAGATCG
Source organism: Micromonospora sp. NPDC047753 (assembly GCF_040642735.1). NCBI lineage: Bacteria > Bacillati > Actinomycetota > Actinomycetes > Micromonosporales > Micromonosporaceae > Micromonospora > Micromonospora sp. NPDC047753. The sequence goes on from NZ_JBEYSL010000101.1 coordinate 8,554, forward strand.
GCGCGTTGTGCAGCAGCCAGACGTACGCGGTGAAAGCCACCAGCGAGCCGGCCACCATGAGGTAGCCCAACGCCAACCAGGACCGGGTGCTCACCGCCGCCGGGTGGAAGTCGGCCAGTTCGCCCCGACCGGCGGCGAGGGCCACCAGCACCAGCGCGCCGGCCATCATCTCGTACACCGTGGCCACGAACGGGTCGGCGGGCATCCGGATCCGTCCGGACAGGAACGACCCGACCGACCAGGAGGTGGCCGCCGCCACCACTGTCAACGCCCCGACCAGTGGCACCGCTGCCGAACTACCGCCCCGCAGCACCAGCAGGACGAGGCCGGCGAAGCCCACTGTGACCCCGGCGAACGTCCAGATCGGCGGCCGGTCCCCGGTGGCCGAGCGCAACAGCACGACCAGCAGCGGCACCGTGGCCACCAGCAACGCGGCGATCCCGGACGGCAGCGCCACTCCCGGCGGCCCTGATTCGGCGAGCACCACCAGGCCGTTGCCGGCGGTGAGCAGGAGCACCCCGACCAAGGCGGCCGAGCCGAGTTGCCGTCGGTCCACCCGCAGCGCGCCGGGGCCTCGACGCAGTCGCAGCACCACCACCAGGACCAGGCCGGCCACGGCGAAGCGGAGCGCGGCCGACAGCAGCGGAGGCATCGTCTCCACTGTGATCCGGATGGCCAGATAGGTCGACCCCCAGAGCACGTAGACCACGATCAACGCGGTCCAGATCAGGGTCGGTGTGCTGTTGGCACGACGGCCGGCGAGGGCCGTGGCGCTCGGTGGAGGTGAGCTCATCAGTGGACCACGCTACGGTGACCCCGGAGCCCGCGTCGCGCTTTGGTGGCCGGCCTCTCACCACTTGTGCAGGAGGGCGGCATGACGAACTACGGACAACCGGGGAGCGGCCACCCGGGGCCGTGGCGTGGGCAGAGACCCGACGAGACGCCCGGTCGACCGCCGCAGCAGCCCTACCCGCCGGCGGCGGAGCCCTACCCGCCGGCGGTCCCGTCGTACCCGCCCACAGCGCAGGGACGACCCGGGGCGTACGGCGGCCCACCCACCCCGCCCTACGGTGCGACGCCCGACGCGCCCTACGGTGCGGCACCCGACGCGCCCTACGGCGGCGGTACGGCCCCGCCCTACGGCCACGAGCCCCGCTCGCCCTACGGCGGCCCGTACCAGCCGACCCCGACGTACGGCGGGCAGCCGTACCGGCCCGACGACCCGTACGGCGAGGAACCGGCACCGAGCCGGCGCGGTCGGGGGCCGCTGATCGCGGTACTGGCCGTCGTACTACTGCTGGTGGTGGCCGCCGCCGGGGCGTTCTGGTTGCGCAGTGGGCCGAGCGACCCGCCGCCGGCAGCCGCGCCGAGCAACTCGGCCGTTGCTGGTGAACCCAGCGCGGACGCGGTCGAGCCCGCGCCGAGCGCGGCCGCGCCGGAATCGTCGGCCGATCCACGGTTCGCGAAGGTCGGCCAGTGCGTCCGCAACGACGGCACCGCTGGTGGCAAGCCGAAGCTGCTGATCAGCGGCTGTACCGCGAAGTCCTACGAGGTGCTGAGCCGGATCGACGGCCCGACCAGCGGCGAGCGGGACGCCGAGGCCAAGTGCGGCAAGGTCGAGGGCTACACCAACTGGTATTTCTTCGACAGTGAGCTGGACACTCTCGACTTCGTCCTCTGCCTCAAGCAACGCTGAGACCACCCACCCCCGGGGATGACATGACGACCTACGGACCTGCGGGTTCCGACCAGCCGGACGATCCGTACCAGCGCCCGCCCAACGGGCCTGACAGCTCACCACCGGTCGATGAGACGGTGCCGCTGCGGAGCACGCCGCCGCCCGCGGATGACCCGACCCGGCAGCAGTGGGGTCCCCCGCCGGATGGCGCGGAGCCACCGACGGCACCCATGTGGGCGCCGCCGCCCACCGATCCGGAGCCGCCGACCGCGCCCATGTGGGCGCCGCCGCCCATCTCGGGCCCGGGTTACCCACCGCCCGGCCCGTACCCGCCAGCGGGTCCGACACCGCCGGCCGGGCCGTACCCACCCGCCGGCTCGACACCGCAGGCCGGGCCGTACCCACCGGCCGGGCCGTACCCACCGGCGGGCCCGATGCCCGGTCAGCCGGCCGGGCCGGCACCGGGGCAGCCACCGGCGCCCTGGGGTCAGCAGCCTCCCGGCGGCTACGGTATGCCGCCCGTCGCGCCGGCGAAGAAGACCGGCCGCAACGTCGCTCTGATCATCACCGTGGTGGTGCTGCTCGTGCTCTGTCCGTGCCTCGGCCTGGCCGGATGGGCAGTCTGGAAGGTGGCCGACGCTGGCAGTGACGCGGCGCGTGCCCCGTCGACGAGTGCCCCGGGCGTTCCACCCGCGCTGCCCAGCGACGCTCCGACGTCGGCCGCCCCGACTCCGGGCCCGGAGTTCGCCAGGGGTGACTGCGTGGTGAACGACGGCAGTGAGAGCGACGCGGAGCTCCGTAAGGTGCCCTGCGGCCCGAACACCTATCAGGTGCTGCTGCGGATTCCGGCGACCACCGACGGTGACCGGTGCGAGATGCTCGCGCCGCAGGCGACCGCGAACTATGTGCACGACAACTCGGTCGACCTGTTCGACTACGTGCTCTGTCTGAAGGAGCGCTGAAGCCTGTTGCCAAAACTAGGGCTGTCTAGCGTGGACGCTAGACAGCCCTAGTTTGTGGTCGACAGTCTCGACACGCCGGTAGCCCCATCTATCCATGTCTAGCCTCGCAGCTAGACGGCCCGATAATCTGCGATGCGTGGATCCGGTCCGCAACCCGTACGCGCCGGGCGCCGGTCAGCGTCCGCCCGAACTTGCCGGGCGGGGGCGAGAGCTGGACGTCTTCGACATCGTGCTCGAGCGCATCGCCCGGGGCCGACCCGAGCGCAGCCTCATGCTCACCGGGCTGCGGGGTGTCGGCAAGACGGTTCTGCTCAACACGCTCCGGTCGCAGGCGATCAACCGGCTCTGGGGCAGCGGCAAGATCGAGGCTCGACCGGACCAGTCGTTGCGCAGACCGGTCGCCGCCGCACTGCACATGGCCGTCCGGGAGCTGGCCCCCCGCCACCGCGCACCGGACCGCATCGACGCGTTCCTCGGCGTCCTCAAGGCGTTCGCCCAGCGGTCCAACCCGACCGGCCGGGCCGGTGCCGCCACCAAGCTGCGCGACCGGTGGCAGCCCGGCATCGACGTGCCGGCCGCCAGCGGTCGGGCCGACTCCGGCGACATCGAGATCGACCTGGTCGAACTGTTCAGTGACGCCGCCGCCGTGGCCAGCGACGTCGGCACCGGCATCGCCATCTTCATCGACGAGATGCAGGATCTCGGCCCGGAGGACGTGTCCGCGCTCTGCGCCGCCTGCCACGAGCTGTCCCAGCTCGGCGCGCCGCTGATCGTCGTCGGCGCCGGCCTTCCGCACCTGCCGGCGGTGCTCAGCGCCGCCAAGTCGTACTCCGAACGGTTGTTCCGTTATCAACGCATCGACCGGCTCGACCGGATCGCCGCCGACCGGGCGCTCTGCGCGCCCGCCGAGCGCGAGGAGGTCGAGTACGAGCAGAAGGCGCTCGACCTGCTCTACGAGAAGTCCGGCGGCTATCCCTACTTCGTCCAGGCGTACGGCAAGGCCACCTGGGACCACGCGCCACGCTCGCCGATCACCGCCGCCGACGTGCGGGTGGCCGCTCCCGAGGCGGAGGCCGAGCTGGCGGTCGGGTTCTTCGGTTCCCGGTTCGAGCGCGCCACTCCCGCCGAGCGCGAGTACATGCGGGCGATGGCCATGATGTCCGCGGTCGAGGGCGAGCCCGGCGAGGTGGTCCGCGACGACATGGACGCCGCGGTGCCCACCGCGGAGATCGCCCGTGCCCTCGGCCGCAAGCCGGCCAGTCTGTCTCCGGCCCGGGATGCGCTGATCAAGAAGGGGCTGATCTACTCCGGTGAGCGGGGCACTGTCGCCTTCACCGTCCCGCACTTCGGCCGGTACCTGCGGACGCAGCCGGCCTGAGGCCCGGTCAGACCTTCGACCAGGGGGCCGGGAAGAGCACCTCACCGCGAGGCGGGGGGCCCTCCTCGCTGGTGGACGGCGGCAGCACCAGCGCCTGCCAGGGCTCACCGAGGCCGGCCCAGGGGCTGGTCAGGCCGAGTTCACTCGCCGGGCCGAACCCGAACCGGCGGTAGAAGACCGGGGCACCGAGGACGACGACGAGCCGCTCGCCCAACTCGGTGGAGGCATCCAGGGCAGCCTGCACCACCGCCGTGCCGTGCCCGACACGCTGTCGGTGCGGCGCGACCGCCACCGGGCCGAGAGCCAGGGCGGGCACGTCCAAGCCTCGCTCCGGCCGCAGCCGCACCCGGGTGAGCAGCGCGTATCCGACCACCTCACCGCCGTACTCGGCGACCATGGCCAACTCCGGCAACCAGGCGGCGGTGTCGCGCAGCTCCTCGACCAGGCTGACCTCCGGCGGCGTCGCCACGTCCGGGCGGGCGAAGGCGGCGGCCAGTACGCGGCGGACCGGGCCGGCGTCGGCCGGGTCCTCGGGGCGTAGCCGCAGCGTGGTCACCCGCGCGACGTTACCCGCCAGCGCCCGTCCATCCGTGACGGTCGCTTGACTCGGCGTGGCGCACGTGTACGAACACCAATCCGATCCTGCGGTTGACGGGGTAGCAAACGTCGCGAGGGGGTATGACTGATCCATGACGCCCGTACGTTCCCTCGCCCGCGCCATGCTGAGCGGCATCTTCGTGGTCAGCGGGTATCGCAATCTACGCGACCCCGGCCGGCTCGCGGTGGCCGCCAAACCGGTGACCGACAAGGTCGCGCCGATGCTGAAGAAGGCACACCCGAGCTTCCCCACCGAGACCGAGACGTTGATCCGGCTCAACGCGGCTGTGCAGGTCGGTGCCGGTCTGATGCTGGCCACCGGCCGGTTCAGCCGACCCGCGGCGCTGGTTCTGGCCGGCACGCTGGTGCCGGTGACAGTCGCCGGGCATCCCTTCTGGAACAACGACGACCCGATCGCCAAGAACAACAACCAGATTCACGCCCTTAAGAACCTCGGGCTCCTCGGCGGTCTGCTCCTCGCCGCCGCGGACACCGGCGGCAAGCCGGGTCTGCGGTGGCGGACGGGCCATCGCATCGGCCACTCTCGACGTTCCATGCAACGTGCCGTCCGGACCGCCCGGCGCGAGGCCCGGATCGCCGTTCGCTCCGCGTCCACCGCACGTCGACTCCCCGGCTGACCTGCGTCGATCCGTCTCCGTCTCACCCCCACCCCTCGCTAAGGCCGCGAATTACCTGAACCACCCGGTAGGCGTTAACGCGGTGGAAATGTCAAAAACATGTGTGGGATCGGACACGGTCGCATAACGCGGGAGGCACTGACGTGAGGCGCCGTTCTAGGCTCCGTGCAGGACCTGGACGGGTAGGACGACCTTGGTACGGGGGTGGCCACGCCATGCCGACGGATGTCGGTAGACGGGCGGACCGCCTCGCCCCAATCCAACGTGTGACACGCGGGATCGACCGCGTGGCTCGCGGGATCGATCGCAGGAACGTCGTACGGGGCGCCATCGTGGCCGCCGTCGCCTATGCCGCATGGCTTGCCATCGGTGCCTTCGGGCGGCCGTACAACTTCTTCGACATGAAGATCTACCACGGTGCCGTGGTGTGGTGGGCGAGCGGTCACGAGCTCTATGAGTTCATCGCGCCCGAAACCACACTCGGGTTCACCTACCCGCCCTTCGCCGGGCTGGTCATGCTGCCGATGGCGCAGCTGCCGATCGGCGCGGCCGGCCTGGTCAACGCCGCCGCCAGCATCGCCGCCCTGGCGCTGGTGCTGGCCGGGCTGCTCCGGCCCATCGTGGACCGACTGGGATGGCCGCTGTGGTTCACTGTGGCCCTGGCGGTGCCGCTCGCGGTCGCCATCGAGCCAGGTCGGGAGACGCTCGGCTACGGCCAGGTCAACATCCTGCTGTTCGCCTTGATCATGGCTGATCTGATCGGCCTTCGCTGGCGGTCGCGCCGGGGCACCCACTACGCCGCCACAGACGGGCCGCTGCTGCGCTTCATCTACGGCGGGGCCTGGGCGGGAGCCGGTATCGGCCTCGCCACGGCGGTCAAGCTCACCCCGGCGCTGTTCATCGCCTACCTGCTGATCACCCGTCAGTGGCGGGTGGCGGCCACCGCCATCGGCACGACGATCGGCGTGACGTTGGGGACCTTCGCGATCGTCGGGGACGAGTCGCGGACCTACTTCGGCAGCGTGCTGTGGCAGACCGAACGCGTCGGCGCGGCGGACATGACGCCCAACCAGTCCCTCGCCGGCCTGCTTGCCCGGCTGTACGACTCGATCGAGACCCCGGGGCTGCTGTGGCTCGCCTTCTCGGTGCTGGTCCTGGCGCTGGGCCTGTCCCGGGCGGCCAGTTCCCGCGCCGACGGTGACGAGTTGACCGCCTTCACGTTGGTGGGTCTCACCGCGAACGTGATCAGCCCGATCTCCTGGACGCACCACCTGGTCTGGGTGATCCCGGCGATCATCGTGCTGGCCGACGCCGCCGTGCGTCGCCGCGAGGCGAGCCGGGGGATGCCGCAGCGCACCGGCCAGGGGCCGGTGTTCGGCGGTCTACCCGGCGTCAACGGCCTCCGCCCGCCGATCTGGTACCCGACGCTGACCGGGCTCCGCCACGGCTTCGCCGCGATCGGGCTCTACCTGCTCTTCCTGATCTCCCCGATCTGGCCGTACGAACACCAACTGCCGGAGATGTCGCACTACCAGGACGGTCTGTTCGGGGCGCTGATGGAAAACTCGCTCGCGCTCGCGCTGATCGTCCTGGTCGCCGCGCTGCCCTGGCGCCCCGGCGCGGAGCCGGCGTTCTACGGCGACCGGCTCGCCCGGGCCGTGGTGGTCAACGGCCGCCGCTGAGCGTCAGGGGCAGTTGACCCATTCCTCGGTGCCGTCGGTGAAGACCTGCCGCTTCCAGATCGGCAGTCGCGCCTTGACCTCGTCGACCAGCCGGGCGCAGGCCGCGAAGGCCGCCGCCCGGTGCGCGGTGCTCACTGCGGCGACGAGCGCGACGTCACCGATCGCCAGGGGGCCGACCCGGTGCGAGACCGCCACCGCGTAGACGTCGGGCTCTGCGGCGATCTCGGCGGCCACCTCGCGCAGCACC
>NZ_JBEYSL010000102.1:0-15730 GCF_040642735.1 Micromonospora sp. NPDC047753
CCCGTCGGCGTTCGCCGCGTCGCCGTTCGCCGCGTCCCGGTCCGTCACGCCACTGTCGCCAGTGGTGGCCGCGTCGGCGTTGCCGCTCCCGGTGGCTCCGACGCCGGGTGGGTCGTCGGGAGGGGGCAACGAGCACATGGCTGGCAACGGTGACCGTGCCGAGACCTGGACGTCGGAGCTCCGCGAGCAGCAGGCCACGCTCGGCGCGGACCTGGGTCCTGCGGACCCGGCTGCCTACACGATGCGCAAGCCCATTCCCGAGCCGATGCCCACCGACCGGCACGGCCCCGCGCGCATCATCGCGATGGCCAACCAGAAGGGTGGCGTCGGTAAGACGACCACCACCATCAACCTGGGTGCCGCCCTCGCCGAATACGGCCGCAAGGTGCTGCTCGTCGACTTCGACCCGCAGGGCGCGCTCTCGGTGGGGCTGGGCGTCAACCCGCACAATCTCGACCTGTCCATCTACAACCTGCTCATGCAGGACGACATCATCGCCGAGGACGTCGTCATCAAGACCGACGTCGCGGGGCTGCACCTGCTGCCGGCCAACATCGACCTCTCCGCCGCCGAGATCCAACTCGTCAACGAGGTCGCGCGGGAGATGGCCCTGGCCCGGGTCCTGCGCACGGTCCGCAAGGAGTACGACTACATCCTGATCGACTGCCAGCCGTCACTCGGCCTGCTGGCGATCAACGCGTTGACCGTCGCGCACGGTGTGCTCATCCCCCTCGAGTGCGAGTTCTTCAGCCTGCGGGGTGTGGCACTGCTGCTGGACACCATCGACAAGGTGCGCGAGCGACTCAACTTCGACCTGGAGCTCGAAGGCATCCTCGCCACCATGTACGACAGCCGCACCACGCACTGCCGCCAGGTCCTCCAGCGGGTGGTGGAGGCGTTCGGCGACAAGGTCTACCAGACGGTCATCACCAAGACGGTGAAGTTCCCCGAGTCGACAGTGGCCGGTGCCCCCATCACGACGATGGACCCGGCCTCCTCCGGGGCACGTAACTACCGTCAGCTGGCCCGCGAGGTGATCGCCGCCCAGTCGGAGCGGTAGCCGGAACGTCCCGTGCCCGCCTCGTGGACTACGGTCGTCCGGTGACCGCGCCACCCCTCGACCCACCCGAGACCGCCGACGCGGCCGTGGTCGACGGTGTGCCGCCGGTCGATCCCGCCGCTACCGGCTTCACGGTGCGGCTGGCCAACTTCACCGGCCCGTTCGACCTGCTGCTGCAACTGATCGGCAAGCACAAACTCGACGTCACCGAGGTGGCCCTGCACACGGTCACCGACGAGTTCATCGCCTACATCAGGGCGATGGGCGACAACTGGGACCTGGACGAGGCCAGCGAGTTCCTGCTCATCGCCGCGACCCTGCTCGACCTGAAGGCGGCCCGGCTGCTGCCCGCCGCCGAGGTGGAGGACGAGGCCGACCTCGCCCTGCTGGAGGCACGGGACCTGCTCTTCGCCCGGCTGTTGCAGTACAAGGCGTACAAGGAGGCGGCGGCGCACATCGCCGAGCTGGAGGCCGTCGGCGGCCGACGCTACCCGCGCGCCGTCAGCCTGGAGGCCCGCTACGCCGAGGCGCTGCCCGACCTGGTGCTCGGCATCGGCCCCCAACGGCTGCTGAAGCTGGCCGTGAAGGCGATGACCCCGAAGCCCGTGCCGGAGGTCTCCATCGCCCACGTGCACATGGTCCGGGTCAGTGTCCGGGAACACGCCGCGATCCTCGCCGCCCGGCTGCGCCGGGCCGGCACCGCCACGTTCTCGCTGCTCTGCGCGGACTGCGAGGCCACCCTGGAGGTGGTGGCCCGGTTCCTCGCGCTGCTGGAGCTGTACCGGGAGGGCCTGGTGTCGTTCGTGCAGGAGCAGGCCCTGGAGGAGCTGACCGTGCGGTGGACCGGCCCGGCCGACGGCGACACCGAGCTGCACGTCGACGAGTACGCCGGCAGCCCGGCCGACCCCGAGTCACCGGGGCCTGAGCTGCCTGAGTCGGCGGGGGCAGAGGTTAAGCCGGCGGGGGCTGAGCTTGCCGGGGATGCGCCTGAATCGGCGAGGGCTGAGCTTGGCCCGGCGGGGGCTGACCTTGTGCCGACGGGGGAGGCCGACGGGTCGGACGGGACGGGAACGACGGAGGGTGCGCGGGATGAGTGACGAGCAACGTCGGGACTCGCTGGCCGACCAGGCCGCCGCCTGGGTGCCCCCGTGGGAGCGCCCCCGACCGCCCGCCGCCGACACCCCCACGGAGCCGGACGGGTCAGCCGCGTCACCGGAGACCGAGGAGCCCGCAGCGGCAGCACCCGGACCGGCGCCAGAAGCCGCCGAGCCGGACCTGGACGTGCCGGGTTCTACGCAGGTTGACCCGGATGGGCGGGGCCCAGACGACGTGCGCCCGGGTGAGCCGCGCCCTGTCGAGGTGGCCGCAGGTGGGCCCGATCTCCTTGAGGTGGCCTCCGACGAGGTAGGCCCGGGTGAGCCGGATCGCGTTGAGGCGGATCGCGTTGAGGCGGCTCGCGTTGAGGCGGATCGCGTTGAGGCGGCGGCGGGCGACGTGGGCTCGGCGGGCCCGGACCTCGGCGGGGTGACGGACGGCACGGTGGGGGAGTCGGGTGACGCTGCGGGCGTACCCCGACGGCAGCTGGCGGGACGGCGGCGGGCGACGGTCGTGCCGGAGCCCGCGCCCGAGCTGTCCGACAGTGAGCTGCGCGGCGCGTTGGAGGCGATCCTGCTGGTCGTCGACGAGCCGGTCAGCGAGCTGGTGCTGGCCCAGGTGCTGGAGCAGCCCGCCGAGCGCGTCGGGCCGATGCTCGACGAGATCGCCGCCGGTTACACGGCGGCCGGGCACGGGTTCGAGCTGCGGCGGGCGGCGGGCGGGTGGCGGCTGTACACCCGGCCGGAATACGCTACGTACGTTGAGCGGTTCGTGTTGGACGGGCAGTCCGTGCGGCTGACCCAGGCGGCGCTGGAGACGCTCGCCGTGGTTGCGTACAAGCAGCCGGTGACCCGTTCGCGAATCTCAGCCATCCGGGGTGTGAACTGCGACGGGGTCATCCGTACGCTGGTCACCCGTGGCCTCATCGAGGAGTGCGGCACCGAAACGGACAGTGGGGCGTTCCTCTACCGGACCACCACGTTGTTCCTGGAGAAGCTCGGGCTGAACACCGTCGACGAGCTGCCGCCCCTCGCACCCTTCCTGCCCGACGACGTAGAAGAGCTTGCTGATGCGACCCGATAACCGTTCCCCGAAACCCGACGCGCCCGTCTACGAGGGGGCTGAGCGTCTGCAGAAGGTGCTCGCCGCCGCCGGCGTGGGTTCCCGGCGCGCCTGTGAGGACCTGATCTTCCGCCGCCGGGTCACCGTGGACGGGCGGGTCGCCAAGCTCGGCGACAAGGTCGACCCGGCCACCTCCGTGATCCACGTGGACGGGGAGCGCCTCCAGGTCGACATCCGCCTGGTCTACGTGGCGATGAACAAGCCGCGCGGGGTGGTCACCTCCATGGCGGACGACAAGGGGCGCAACGAGCTGGCCGAGTTCATCGGCAACCGGGTGGAGCAGCGGGTCTACCACGTGGGGCGGCTCGACGCGGACAGTGAGGGCCTGCTGCTGCTCACCAACGACGGCACTCTCGCGCACAAGCTCATGCACCCCTCGTACGAGGTGCTGAAGACCTATCTGGCCGAGGTGGTCGGGCCGATCCCGCGCAACCTGAGCAAGCGGCTGCTGGCCGGCGTCGAGCTGGAGGACGGGCCGGTCAAGGTCGACTCGTTCAAGGTGGTGGACACTCTGGGTAAATCCGCCCAGGTGGAGCTGAGCCTGCACGAAGGCCGCAAGCACATCGTCCGACGGCTGATGGAGGAGGTCGGGCACCCGGTCACCCGGCTGGTGCGTACCTCGATCGGTCCTATCCGGCTGGGTGAACTGCGGACCGGACGGATCCGGCGGTTGACGAACGCCGAGGTCGCCGCCCTGTTCAACGCGGTGGGTGACTGACCCCCGAGTTCGGGGTACGGCAGCCGGTAGGCTCCACCGATGGCCGGGACGCGGCCGCCCGGGTGGCGTGGGTCGCCTCCGGCGGCGTCGCGCGTAGGTCCGCCAACGGACCCGGGCATGATTGATGACGATTGACAACCGCTTGCGGCGCCAGATCACCGGGCGATCCGCGAGGTACGGGCTGAGGAGGACACGGTGGAGGAAAACGTACGGGCCGGGCGATGTGTGGTCGCTGTGGACGGGCCGTCCGGTTCGGGTAAGTCCACCGTGTCGCGGCGGCTCGCCGCGAGCATCGGTGCGCGCTACCTGGACACCGGGGCGATGTACCGGGCGATCACGTGGGCCGTGCTGCGCTCCGGCGTGGATCTCACCGACACCGCGTCGGTGGCGAAGGTCGCCGGCGAGGTCAACCTGCGCATCGGCACCCACCCGCAGGGGTACGCCGTGACCGTCGACGGGGTCGGCGTGGATGCCGACATCCGTGGCGCCGCGGTGACCGGCGCGGTTTCCGCCGTCGCCGCCGTGCCGGCTGTCCGTGAGCTGCTCGTCAACCGGCAGCGCGAGATGATCGCCAACGCTGGTCGGATGGTGGTCGAGGGTCGCGACATCGGCTCGGTCGTGGCACCGGACGCCGACCTGAAGGTCTTCCTGACCGCCTCCGAGGCGGCCCGGGCCGCCCGGCGCAGCGCCGAGGACGCCGCCGACGTGGCGACCACGGCCGCCGATCTGGCCCGGCGGGACCGTCTCGACTCGACCCGCAAGGTCAACCCGCTGGCCCAGGCGCCCGACGCGGTGGTGCTGGACACCACCGAGCTGGGCATCGACGAGGTCGTGGCGCGGCTGCGTGAGCTGCTCACCGAGCGGGGCGTGGCATGAGTAGCGATGGTGGTGGATGGGTCGAGTTGCGGGAGCCCGACGTCGCCGTCGAGGAACCGAGCGGCCCGCAGCCGGTGGTGGCCGTTGTCGGTCGCCCCAACGTGGGTAAGTCGACGTTGGTCAACCGGATCATCGGCCGCCGGCAGGCGGTCGTCGAGGACGTCCCCGGCGTGACGCGCGACCGCGTCCCGTACGACGCGCAGTGGAACGGCCGGGCGTTCACAGTGGTGGACACCGGCGGTTGGGAACCGGACGCGAAGGACCGGGCCGCGGCCATCGCGGCGCAGGCCGAGACAGCGGTCGTCACCGCCGACGTGGTGCTCTTCGTGGTCGACGCGATGGTGGGCTCCACCGACGTGGACGAGGCCGCGGTGAAGATGCTGCGGCGCAGCGCCAAGCCGGTGATCCTGGTGGCGAACAAGGCCGACAACAACTCCATCGAGATGGAGGCCACCTCGCTGTGGTCACTCGGTCTCGGTGAGCCGTTCCCGGTGTCCGCGCTGCACGGGCGCGGCTCCGGCGACCTGCTGGACGCCATCCTCGCCGCGCTGCCGGAGGCACCGGCGATCGTGGAGAACCGTCCGCGTGGGCCGCGCCGGGTGGCGCTGGTCGGGCGGCCGAACGTCGGCAAGTCCAGCCTGCTGAACCGGTTCTCCGGCGAGGAGCGGGCGGTCGTCGACTCGGTGGCGGGCACCACAGTGGACCCGGTGGACAGCCTGGTCGAGATCGGTGGTCAGACCTGGCAACTGGTCGACACGGCCGGGCTGCGCAAGCGGGTCGGCAAGGCCAGCGGCACCGAGTACTACGCCAGCCTGCGGACCGCCGGCGCGATCGAGGCCGCCGAGGTGGCCGTGGTGCTGCTGGACTCCAGCGAACCGATCAGCGAGCAGGACCAGCGGATCCTGTCGATGGTGACCGAGTCGGGTCGGGCGCTGGTCATCGCGTTCAACAAGTGGGACCTGGTCGACGCCGACCGTCGGTACTACCTGGACAAGGAGATCGACCGGGAGTTGCGCCGCATCCCCTGGGCGATCCGGCTGAATCTGTCGGCGATGACCGGCCGTGCCGTGGACAAGCTGGCCCCGGCCCTCAACAAGGCGCTGGCCAGCTGGGAAACCCGCGTGCCGACCGCGCACCTCAACCAGTGGCTCACCGCGCTGGTGCAGGCCACCCCCCACCCGGTACGTGGTGGACGGGCGCCGCGGATCCTGTTCGCGACGCAGGCCGGTGTGGCGCCGCCACGGTTCGTGCTCTTCACCACCGGCCCGCTCGACGCCGGCTACCAGCGCTTCGTCGAGCGCAAGCTCCGCGAGGAATTCGGGTACGAGGGCAGCCCGATCGAGATCTCGGTCCGCCCGCGTAAGAAGCTCGGCCCCGGAGGCCGAGGCAAGGCGCACGGCTGACGCAGTTGTAGCTCTCCAAAATGCCGGATGGGCGATCCTGCCCATCCGGCATTTGTCCATCCAACCCCACCCTCCTAGGACGCTTTAGGGGTGGTGCGGTGGTTCGCTGTGCGGTGGTTCGGCTAGGTCGCCGACGCCGGTGGGGCCTGTGCGGACGGAGCGGGGCTGCTGCGCTAAGCTGTACCGGCTGCCGCGGGGGAAACCGCGCGGGGGCGGGACGTGGCGCAGCTTGGTAGCGCACTTGACTGGGGGTCAAGGGGTCGTCGGTTCGAATCCGGCCGTCCCGACGCAGCTCAGAGGCCATTCGGATTCTTCCGGATGGCCATTTCTGATCTTGTACAGCAGCGAAGTACAGGAACGGCTCATTGGTCGAGGCTTTCGCCCAGCCTCCGCAGGGCTTCGCAGGTCGTCTTGGACGAGACTTGGCTGTAGATCTCCATCGGTGTGAGCTTCACCAGGGCCGCGAGGTTCTTTGCGACCAGATCCTCCACTTCGGCCTGAGAGAGTGCCGAGCGGAGGGCGGCGCGCATTTCCTTGATGGTGCGAGCCGTGGGAAGGTCCTGGTAGCACCGGCCAGCCGCGCAGCACTAGCGGGTCTTCGGTGGCCGCGTTCATCGTTCTCCTGGTCGCAGCACTGGCAGGTCTTCGCGACCTTGTTGAGCTAGGCCTGAACGTCTCGTACTGACAGCCGTCCGTCGAGTCGCTTGGCGCTGAGGCCCGTAACGATGTAGAGGCGGCTCAGCGTCTCGTACGTGGCGTAGGTCAGCGGAGCGAGGTTCGGCTCCACGATCTCGGTTGTGCGCGCCTGACGGCGGCTACAGCACGGGTGCTACTTCTACCGCAGGCGGTAGAGGTAGCTACCTTCGTAGTTGCGTTCAACGTTCTCGTGAGAGTCAACGAAAAACGAGGTACCGGCGAGCCAGTCGGCGGGATATCCGCTACGGGTGAGGATCGTCCGGAATTCTTGTTCGAGTCTTGCCGTGACGCCGTTGCTGGCGCAGCGTGCCACGTTGGCGTGGGTGTCGAAGAGCAGCCACACTGCCGCGTCGAAGTCGGTCGGGACAATCGGGACGACGAACTCCACGCGCGCTAGCGGTACCTCGTTGGCAGCTGCCCAGGAGATAAGCTCGCGCCTGGCGGTACCGAGGTGATCGAACTGCCTGCGACGGGTCGGGTTCACGTTGCGATCGTCGGCACGTTCGAGGACAACCCTTACGCTCATGCTCATGAAAACGTGCTGGTCTGTGGCGGCCGTTGCCTGCTTGGCCTTGCCGGTCATATCGGGTTGCGGCTCCGGACGGTCCACCACCGCAGCAGGCACCCCTGCGACCTACACGTGTTGCGATGGCAAGGACGTGGACACGGTGTACCAGCCTGGCCAGGAGATGACGGTTCACTGGATCGTCAAGCCAGGGACCGACCCCGCCGCGAAGCCGACGCAGGTCGAGCTGACTGCGCGTCTGACTGGCCCATACGGGGACGTCAGCGAACTGAAGAGCGCTGCCGGGGGCACAGCTCGGCCTGCTCTGGGAGAGGTGAACTTCGAGGCCCAGCCAGTAAGGCCATCGGGTGCGGCGGGCGAACGACCGGTCAGCGTCATTCCAATTCCGGAGGATGCGCCGCCCGGGTCTTACAACCTGATCTTCGCCGTGCATGAGGATGGCGGAGTCGTTGGCGGAGCGAGCGTCGTCCGGGTGACCCCCAAAGCCTGAGCCCATCGGATACTCAGGCCGGGACGACGCCCTTTGTCCGGTCGGCCGGGTGCGTCACCGGGCGATGCTTCGTTCCTCCTGCTGTTGTGGGCCGCAGCCGTCTCCGACGGTGGCGAGTCGCGGGTTTCACCCGATTGCCGTTGCTCCACCGCCACCTCGTAGGGCCCGCGACTCGCGGCAGATCAGGATGCCTGAGTCATGAGGGGACTTATGACGAGGCAAGTTGGCGCCACGCAGCCCGGCTGTGTGATAACCCAGCTTCCGTAAACACGAAGCCGCAGCTTCCGTTCTTCGGATCCCAGAGGTGTTCGTTGGCGACCCCGACGTGCCTGGCTGCGTCCGGACCTTCCTGTACGGCTACCGGCCCTGACCATGGTCACCGGCGCTGCCGCAGTGGGCGCAGCGCTCCCGCGTGCCGTAGTGGTAGGCGGCGGCCGAGACCAGAACGAGGGCACCCCACAGCAGCAGCGAGACCGCAGGCAGATGGGAGAGCCAGTTCGTCCGTACCGTGGTCCCGGTGTAGTAGACCGGCTCGCCGGCGGCGAACCGGACCAGATCGGGGACGAGCAGAGCGCAGAAGCCGAAGAGAGCGGCGCCGCACACGGTCGCCATCGCCACCGGAAACCAGTGGGGCACCGGCCGACCGGCC
Organism: Micromonospora sp. NPDC047753; assembly: GCF_040642735.1. Lineage (NCBI taxonomy): Bacteria > Bacillati > Actinomycetota > Actinomycetes > Micromonosporales > Micromonosporaceae > Micromonospora > Micromonospora sp. NPDC047753. The sequence continues at coordinate 8,636 of NZ_JBEYSL010000102.1, forward strand.
AGGCCCACCACCCAGCCCGGCCACACCTGGCTCCACGGCCGGGTGAGCCCGAAACAGAGGACGCCGCCCCCGAGCGCCATGCCGGCCAGGGTCAGCTCAAGCAGCATGGTGCCGTTGCCCGGGTTGGCTTCGTTGATCGTGTCGAGGAACTCCTCGGTGGTGCCCACCGGGATGCCGGCTGCCCAGCACAGCCGGACGATCGCGTAGCCGAGCGGCGCGAGTAACGCCGCGATTGAGGCGACCTGGCCGACCACGGCCCATCGTTGGCGCGACCACTCGGCGCCGCCGTCCCGGCCACAGTTCTCGCAGCCGCCACGGGTGGCCCGGCCGTACGCCAGGGTGGCCGCGGCGAGGGCGTATCCGGTGTACGCGAGCAGCACCAGATGGACGGTCGGCCAGTCCAGCCGTTTCAGGTTGAGCAGGTTGAGGCCGGGGATGGCGTCCAGCGCCTGCGTTCCCGGCAGCACCAGCACCAGGAAGGCCGCCGCCAGCCAGCCGACGCCCAGCAGCACCGGACGCACCCGCCCGGCGACCCGCCGGCGCATGAGCAGCAGCGCGGCGACCAGCATGACGCAAAACCCCAGCGTCACGCCCTCGACCAGGGCCGGTGGCAGGTCGGCCAGCCAGTGGTCGGGAAAGGTGTTGTCCGGGTTGGCCGGGCGGGCGAAGACGTACGGTCCGCCGGCGAACCAACCGGCCGAGGCGAGGCCGTACGCCGTCAACACCACGGCGGCGACGGTCCCGGACCACCGCGGCCAGCCGGCCCACCAGTGCCGTGCCCGTCGAGCGGTAGTCGGCATATCAGTCACCGCTTCTCATTCGTCGTCGGATCGAAGGGCCGCACCGAATGTCCGTCCTCCGGAACGCATGCACCTCCCACGGGGATGGGAGCCGCTTCCCTCGAGCAGGGGACTGCCGAGCGACCGGCCCCGGGAGATCCTTGCGTGAAGGAGGCAGAGCAAAGTTGCGGAGCGGCGTGTCGTGCTGGACTGGCAGCACCCGAGCTTTTGGTTCTGGCCTCACCGGCACGTCGTCTGCGAGGACGCAGCGTGCGGGTCGAGGTCTTTCCAGACGGGACTACTACGCGTTCCTGACAGAGGACATGACCGAAGGTACGTTCGGACACCCGTGGGAGCAGACGCTGTGCGTCTTCGGATCACACCTGATGCCGAAGCTCGTGCCCCTACTCAGCGGGTAACTACCGATGAACGGCGTTCTGCACCTGCTCGACACCGACCGGACCCTGCTCCGCAGCCTGCCCAACCCGCTCACCCCGGCCGAGCAGGCACGCATCCGCGACGCACGCCCCGCCGGACCTTCACCCACCCCGGCAACCCAGCCACTCCGCGTCGAACGCCGCGTCAGCAGCCGCGGCGTCCTCGTGATCGCCGGCCAACGCATCCACGTCGGCATCGGCCACGCCGGTCAAACGCTCACTGTCGAAGACGCCGAGACCACCTTCCGCGTCCACGACGGCGACCAACTCCTCACCGAAGTCCCCCGCACCACGACCAAGTAGATCGCTAGATTCAAGGTCCGCAAGCCCGAACCACCACGCCAGCGCGTGACGCCGACAGGCACTGAATCAGGGCAGGCCCGATGAGAGTTCCCACCCCGTTGACCGGCTGCCGTGTCGACCGAACAGCCTTCGACTACCAGGTCCGGCTCAGCCTCTCCGCGCTCGACCCCGACGAGGGCTACCGTGTCGACGCCGAACTGGCCATCGAAACTCCGTTCCTGCTCCGCGACCCGGGCGGGCAATGGCACGAACTTGACCCCGGCACGGGCACCCGCCTGGCACCCGTCCTGGACCTGTTCGGCCAGACCATCAGCAGCGTTGAGATCCACGGCAACGGCGCCCTCCACCTGACCTTCGACAACGGCGCCGAGTTACACATCGGCCCCGATCACCACTACGAGTCCTGGCACCTCACCGGCGCGGGAGTCGACCCGATAACCGTCGGCCCAGGCGGGGAAACCGACTGGCAGCCGGCTCCCCAGCCCGAACCACCCCACATCGGCTGACATCCACAACAAAGTTCGTCTGGCCGGAAGTGTCACGAATCAAGTGACAGCGATCCGTAACGCATCAAGTGGAGTCCGACAGTTGTGTGGAACGCCTTGAGCGCCTTCGATACCGTCGCGGGCATTGCCATGACGTCGGTTATGCGCGGGGGCAGGGGGCAGGGGGCAGGGGGCAGGGGGCGTGGGCGGATGCTGGCGCCACGTCCGACCACGACCCGACGCGGAATCGCTGAAGACCCCGCCGCTCCTGGGCCGCTTAGTGCCGGCATGTCAGAGACCTACGGCGCCCATCCCTGGTTTGGCATGATGTGGATGCCCGGAGCCATCCGAGAAACCACGCGATCATCTTGATGCCGACTGCGTGCGGCATCAAGGCGGGGCGTGGAACGTCGGCTAACATGCATCACGGTCCGAGACGTCGCACCGCTTTGCCGCCGCCCGCAGCGCTGCCACCGAGGCGTGACCTGGGTAGTCGCTCAGCATGGGGTAGCGCCGACGGTGGTGACAGTCCCAGTAGCTGGCAGCCCGCTGGTCGGTGAGCGTCACGAAGGCCGGGTTCGCGGCGGTAAATCGCCCGTAGACGGCGTCCGCCGGGCTTTGCGGAACAACCAGCTTCGGCTCGAGAACACGCCGAATGACCAACAGGATCTCGTCCACGTATTCGCCCACCAACTGCACCACGAACGGCGCCACCCACGGTTGGATCAAGCCGACGGCCCGTTCCAGCCGCCGCTGCCTTACCCGGCCATCGTGATGTCGGGTGTACAAGCAATCCAGCACCGCACGCTGGGTGGCAGACAGCGCTGCCTCCGCGGCAACGGGCGGCTCGTCGGAGTAGACCCGGTATGGAATCACGACCGGCTCACCATCGACCAGCACACGGAACGGCGACGTCGGCGCGTGCGGCGCCGGCGGTAGGACGGCCAACGCCTTTCGTACGTCATTGCCTAGACGACGTGGGAAGGCAGCCTCCAAGGCTGCGGCCTCAGCCAACTGCGAGCTCCCGAACTGCATGGCCGATCGTAGCCCCGGCAGCGCCGCAGCTAGATGGGACACCGCTTCGAGTGCGATTTCGCCTGCGGTGGACAGCAGCCTGAGAAGTGGCACGGACCTGGCTGTTCTCGATCCGCCCAGCGGTGCCGGTGTACTGCCGTTGCACACCCACCGACGTGGTGCCCTTCTTGACGGACCGGGCCTCATCCGGTATCAACACGCCCTGCGGATCTCCGAGCCGCTCCACCAGCAGGCCTTGCACGTCGGAGACGACCTGCTCGGCATCCCAGACCGCGGTGCGCAGCAACCGCTGCAACGGCGCCGGCTGCCGATAACCGGCCTGCTCGGCCAGCTGCCAGCACGTCTTGCGCTCGGTTTGCGACAACAGACCAGTCACGAACGCCCGCGCGGCAAGCCGCGGCTCACTCCGGGTTGAACCGGCCCGCGATCCGCTGCACGGCAACCTCGAACCCCACCTGCCACCCGGCAAGGTCTACGCTATGACCTGCGGACAATGCACGATCTTCGGTTGTCTTCACCAACCATCGAGGATCACGCGGCAGCTGCGCTCCACTTGCGGCGGCCCACCGGAGACGACGTGGCGAACCAGTTCTTGCACGCCATGCGGTTGATGCGGAGCCGCGACCCGCAAAAGCAGGAAGACGGATTCCACCTGTTGCGACCCCACGCCGCGCAGCACCTCCAAGAGCTGATCACCGAGTTCAACCGCGAACCCAACCACGGCCTGCGCTGCTGGATGCTTGAACTCATCGGCGAAACACGCTCAGCGGACGCGCTGCCCGTGCTGGTTGCCCAACTTCACAGCGACGACGAATCGCTACGGGACTGGGCCATTAGGGGCCTCGAACAACTCGACACCAAACCAGCACGTCACCAGCTATACCGAGCACGATCGGCGGGTTTGATCCGCTAACACCACCGGACTAGGGCATGTCCTGTCGATCATGGATCGGCAGTCCTGGTCATGACATGCTTCAGCCGTGTACCGGACCGAGGATCAACGGCGCTTTCAGCGTCTGGTCGAGGCGCTATCGGGACGGGCGGATCCCCAGGCTGAGGCCGAGGTGGGCGCACCCCTGGATCCCCGGCTCGCGGACTCGCTGGTTGAAGTGTTGGCGGTGAGGAGCAGCTCGGGCTGGACACGCTCTGTGCCAACGTCTTCGACTACCGGGTGCGGCTGGCAGGTGAGGAGTACGCAACGATCACCGATCTGGCCGATCGTTGGGGTCTCGGCGTTCGGGTGATCGATGGATTGAACGAGCTTGTGATCCCGGATGAGCCATCCGAGTGCTCATGAGAGCCAAACGATGGCGGCGATGAGGACGAGGCTGGCGCGGTAGAGGGATGCGCGTTTGGCGTAGCGGGTGGCCAGGTCACGCCGCTGCTTGAGGCGGTTGAAGCAGCGCTCCACCAGGTTGCGGTTTCGGTAGATCACCTTGTCGAAGGCTGGTGGCTGCCGCCGGCGCCGCCCTTGGCGATCCGACGGGCGACCTGGTCGGACCGTTCCGGGATGACGTGCCGGATCCCGCGCTGCCGCAACGCTCGGCGGGTTGAGTCGTGCGCGTAACCCTTGTCGGCGATCAACACGTCGGTACGTTTACGGGGCCGTCCGGGTCCAGGTTCGTTGACCCGGATCGCGTCCAGTAGCGCCAGCAACTGCGGGTTGTCGCCGGCCTGGCCAGGGGTGAGCAGGATCGACGGCGGCCGGCCGCGTCCGTCGACGGCGAGGTGGATCTTCGTACTCAGTCCGCCTCGAGACCGGCCGATAGCCTCGCCATCTTGCGCACCAGGCGTCGCCGGACTTGATAGGGAGCCCTCTTTTTGCGGGCGCCAGCGGAATGCTGGTGCGCCCGCACGACCGACGAGTCGATGCTGATCGTCCACTGCACCGGTGTGCCGTCGTCATGGACCTGCGCTGCGGCGAGGATCCGATCCCAGGTGCCATCCGCGGTCCACCGCCGCAGCCGTTCGTGGCAGGTCTTCCACGGCCGAAGCGTTCCGGCAGGTCCCGCCACGGCGCCCCCGTGCGCAGCTTCCACAGAATCCCGTTGATGACCTGTCGGCGATCCCGCCACCGCCCCCGCGCAGCGCCCGGCTCCGGCAGCAGCGGCACGATCACCGCCCACGCCTCGTCAGTCAGTTCACCACGACGCACCACCGGCACATCGTCAACGATTAACCGCTACAAGATCGGCAGGACGCCCTAGCCGTCGCGGTATCCCGAGGACACGCCCACCATCACTTCGTGTTGGCGTCGATGGTGTAAACCACGTCTGGCCCGACGTCGTGGCGGGTGATGCCGGGTACGTCGGGGATGTTGAGCAGTGGTTCGTATGGGGTGCCGTGGACCCGGTCGCGCAGCAGGACGACGCTGCGGATGCCGAGCTGGTGCAACCGATCCAAGGCCTGCTGGCTGGGGAAGGTCGTCATAACGTCGCGGATCGCCTGACGGTTGGGTGTGGTGTAGCTGGCCGCACCGTTGACCACTGCGGGAAAACCGTCGGTCGACCAGAGTAGGACGTGGAGGTCGATGCCGTCGTCGGACGGCAATACCATGGTCGGAGCGTGCGCGGAGGCTAGCGCCATCGCGGCCGGTTTGGCTGGGGTTTGGGGGTGCTGCAGGTCAGGCAGGCCCTCAGCTAGCACGAGGACTAGCAACGGAACGGTCAGTAGCCGTGCCTCTTCCACCGACCATTTCGGCTTGGCGCCCCTGCTAGCCACCTCGGCTAGTTGGGTAACCAGGCCGGCCGCGAGAATGGCCAGGCAGATAGTGGGCCACAAGATCAACCGCCCTGGTGTACGGGATCCGTCGAACCCGGGCACGTAAAGATAGAGCAGACGGTAGATCGGCCCGTTCGTGCCTAGCGCGAACAACACTCCGACGACCGCCCCAAACAGCAGCAGAAGCCGTTGCACCGGTGACCAGCGGGATAGGAACAGGCCGGCGAAGGCCAGTAAATACAGTGCATACCCGCATAGCAGCACTTTCTCAGTGGGTGCGCCACCAAGAGCGATGCGGGCCTCGTTGTGGAGGGTGCCCCAGGGCAGCGAGGACTGCGGAGCCACGAGAAGTCCGCGCAGTGTCGGGGAGAAAAACGCGACGTAATCCCAGTCCCGGGTGACATGTGGGTTGAGCTCGCGCACGTGTTGGTACGCGTACGCGAAGTATCCGGTCACCGCGGTGAAGACCAACCCGCCGATCAGATCACTGACGATCAGCCGGCGGCGAAGGCGTGGGCGGTGGATCAGCCAGGCTGTCAGTGTGATCAGGCAGAGGGCGGCGAGGACGTATACGAATCCAAGCCCCACGCCGAAGCCAAGGCTGACCTGCCAGGCCGCGACCAGCCAGCCAGCGAACGCCCAGCCCGGTCGGACTCGTTCGGCAAGGTAGCCGCGGGTGAACGAGAGTCCGTGGCCGCGCGCCAGCATCGCCAGGGCCAGCGTGATGCCACCGGTGGAGAGAATATTCAAATGGCCGTCGTGGCCGTAGCGCCAGGGCGCGTAGGCGAGGGCGGCCCCGGCTACCGCGGCGGCGACCTTATTCGCGCCAAGCTGGCGCAGGAGCGCGTAGCCGCCGAGGAAGGCGAGCGCGAAAGCCAGCACGAACAGGATGTTGTAGCGCAGCACGGCGCCGACTACACCGCTGCCTATCAGCCCTGCCGGGGCATAGCCGAGCAGGCTGTCGTTCAGGGCTAGGCCGTACTTGTCGGGATAAAAGGCGTTGGTATCCCACAGGCCACGCAGACCGTGGGTGAGAGCGTGGCCACCCCATCCCACCAGCCATGCTTGGGCCGTCGGGTCACCCGCGTCACCGACGATGGTGTGGGCCGGGTTGGCGATCGGCACAGTCTTGGCGCCGGAAGTCATCACGCGAACCGCGTACGGCGGAATCAGCCAGATCATCGCGACAGCGAGGAGCACCGAACCGAGGCCCGCGATGCTCAGTTCCCGCCGATGGGCCCCACGTTTCAGCCAATCCCTCGTGCCTGATTTGGCACGCGCGAGTCGGCCATTGTGTCCAAGCTCGCTGAGAGTGACGGCTGGTGGCTGGCCTCC
>NZ_JBEYSL010000103.1:0-15654 GCF_040642735.1 Micromonospora sp. NPDC047753
GGTCGCCGGGGCGGCCGCCGGAGGCGCGGATCGAGCGGGCCATCAGCCGCGCCCGCACCTGAGGCCGCAACATCCGGGAAGTTGCGCGGGCGAGGGCGCGGGAGTGGGGGGTCAGGAGAGTGGGCGGGCGGCGGCGCTGAAGAGGCGTACGGCGAGGTCGGCGAGGGCCGTGGCGGTCTGCTCGATCGGTTCGCCGGGGAGCACGATGTGGCTGACCACCAGGCGGACGATGCTGTCGGCGGCGAAGGTCAGCGCGGCCTGGTCCGCTCCGGGCAGGTGGTCGCCGGCCCAGTCGATCAGGGCGCCGGACGCCTCGGTGAGCACCACCTCGGCCCGAGTGGTGAGGTACGGCAGTAGTTCGTCCGAGCCGCCGCGGGCGCTGGTCAGGATCGCCTTGATCAGCGGGTTTTCCGCAGCCGTGGTGAGGGTGTTTGCGATGGCCGCGTACGCGCCGGCCCGCACGTCGGTGTCGTGGGCGAGCAGAGCGGCCCGGACGGCGCCGACGAACCGGTCCACCTCCGCGCGGGCGAGCGCCTCGGCCAGCCCTGCCTTGCTGCCGAACTCGTTGTAGACGGTCTGTCGGCTCACCCCTGCGGTGTTCGCGACGGCACCCATCCGGACGCCGTCCCATCCGGTCGCGACGGTCAGCGCGCGGGCGGCGTCGACGATGCCGGTCCGTACCGGGGTGGGGTTCCTCTGCTCAATCATGGTGGTCGAAGTGTAGGCCGGCGCGCCGGCCGGACCGGTCGACGATCGGGCCGGCTCAGCTGCCGGTGTCGGGCCGCCCGGCGCACCCGGTTCGCGGCCCGGTGAGCCGGATCGGGGGCCTCGGGCCCGGGGGTGGGAGCCGCTCCCCGGGCGTGCGGATGGAGGAAGGATTCGGCGGCGGGGGCCGACGATGCCGCGCCCGAGCGCACCGCCCTGACGAGCGGCGCATAGGATGTGCGGTCATGGCACGCGTGCTCACTCCCCGTGCGGAGGATTTTCCCCGCTGGTACCAGGACCTGATCGCCAAGGCGAAGCTGGCCGACAACGGCCCGGTTCGCGGCACCATGGTCATCCGACCGGCCGGCTACGCCATCTGGGAGCGTATGCAGGCCGAGATGGACGCTCGGATCAAGGCGGCGGGTGCGGAGAACGCGTACTTCCCGTTGTTCATCCCCGAGAGCTACCTCAAGCGTGAGGCGGAGCACGTCGAGGGCTTCTCGCCGGAGCTGGCGGTCGTCACCCACGGTGGTGGCAAGCCGCTGGCCGAGCCGGTGGTGGTGCGTCCGACCAGCGAGACGGTCATCGGCGAGTTCATGGCCAAGTGGATCGACTCGTACCGGGACCTGCCGCTGCTGCTCAACCAGTGGGCGAACGTGGTCCGGTGGGAGCTTCGTCCGCGGATCTTCCTGCGTACCAGCGAGTTCCTCTGGCAGGAGGGGCACACCGCGCACGCCACCCGTGAGGACGCCCGGGCGTACGCGCGGCGGATCCTGCACGAGGCGTACGAGGACCTGATGGTCAACGTGATCGGCATTCCGGTGGTGGTCGGTCTGAAGACAAAGCGTGAGCGCTTCGCCGGGGCGACGGCCACGTACACCTGCGAAGGCATGATGGGCGACGGCAAGGCGTTGCAGCTGGGCACCAGCCACGAGCTGGGCCAGAACTTCGCCAAGGCGTTCGACATCAGCTACTCCTCCAAGGAGGGCGGCCGGGAGCACGCCTGGACCACCTCCTGGGGCACGTCCACCCGGATGCTCGGCGGCCTGATCATGGCGCACGGCGACGACAACGGCCTGCGCGTGCCGCCGAGGCTCGCGCCGATCCAGGCGTACGTCATGATCGTCAAGGACGGCGACGGCGTCGGCGAGGCGGCGGCCAAGCTGCGCGACGCCCTGCGCGACGCCGGTGTCCGGGTCGCGCTCGACGACCGGACCGACACCCCGTTCGGCCGCCGGGCCGTCGACGCCGAGCTGCGTGGCTATCCGGTACGCGTCGAAGTGGGCCCCCGTGACCTGGCCGTGGGCAACGCGACGGTGGTGCGTCGGACCGACGGTTCGAAGACCCCGACGCCGGTGGCGGACGTGGTCACCGCGGTGCTGGCCGCCCTGGAGACCGACCAGCAGGTGCTGCACGACCAGGCCCTCGCGCACCGCGAGTCGCGCACCGTCGAGGTGTCGACGCTGGCCGAGGCGATCGAGGCCGCGGCGACCGGCTGGGCGCGGGTGCCGTGGTCGGCGGTCGGCGTGGCCGGTGAGGCGGAGGCGAACGGTCAGGGCGTCACTGTGCGCTGCCTGCTGCGCGCCGACGGTTCGGTACCGGACTCGGAGGACGAGCCGGATCTGGTCGCCATCCTCGCCCGCGCCTACTGAGGTGCGGCCGGGCAACCCCGTCGACCGGTTCGCGCCGGGCCGGCTGATCGTGCACCGCAACGTGCGGCGGGGGCGGATCGGGTGGGCCCGGCCGGCGCGGGTGGTCCTCGACGACGAGCGGGGTCTGCTGCTCTGGATCGCCAGGGACTCGCCGGTGGCGCACGAGGTGAACGCGGCGGGCCTGACCATGCGGTCGCTGCCGTTCGCCGACTGGATCACCCCGACGTACCGGTTGGCGGAGGGGCGCTGGAACGGCCCGCCGCTGCTGAAGTTCCTGCCCACCGGGGTGGCGCACTCCGTCTGGTGGTTCTCCGACGAGCGGGGTCGGTTCGCCAACTGGTACGTCAACCTGGAGGAGCCGGCCGTCCGCTGGGACGACGGCCCGGTCGCCGGTGTCGACATGGTCGACCAGGACTTGGACGTCGTGGTGCGACCGGACCTCAGCTGGGAGTGGAAGGACGAGGACGAGTTCGCCGAGCGGCTCGCCTTCGCCGACGACTACTGGGTGACCGACGAGAAGGCGGTCCGCGCCGAGGGGGAGCGGGTGATCGCGCTCGCCGAGGCCGGTGGGTTCCCGTTCGACGGCACCTGGTGCGACTTCACGCCTCCGTCGGATTGGGGCGTACCGGACAAACTTCCGCCCGGATGGGATCGTCCGCCGGTTCGCTGACGAGTGTTCCGGGTCACCGGTGACGCGGTGTCCGGGTCCGATGCGTGCGATCGACAGCGGATCTGGCAGAATGGGTCGCTGGTATCCGGCGCGCGTCCGGCGCCCTCTAACCCGGGCGCGTCGCCAGTCCACCGAGTAGTCTCCGGCCCAACCCCACGGGTCCGGTCGGCGCTCACCCATGCACACCGCCCGCCTGGGCCGGTGAGATCGCAACAGGAGCGAAACAACTGTGGCCGTAAAGATCCGGCTCCTGCGGATGGGCAAGATCCGCAACCCGCAGTACCGCATCGTCATCGCCGATTCGCGCACCAAGCGTGACGGTCGGGCGATCGAGTTCGTCGGGGTTTACCAGCCCAAGGAAGACCCCTCGATCATCGAGGTCAAGTCGGAGCGGGTCCAGTACTGGCTGTCCGTCGGCGCTCAGCCGAGCGAGGCGGTGCAGCGTCTGCTGGAGCTGACCGGTGACTGGCAGAAGTACAAGGGCCTGCCGGCCCCGCCGCCGCTCCTGGTCGCCCCCGAGCGGGCCGACCGCAAGGCGGCGTACGAGGCTGAGGCGAAGGCCGCCGCCGGGCTCGCCCCGGAGACCCCGGCCAAGCCGGCCAAGAAGGCCGCCAAGGCTGCCGAGGCTCCGAAGACCGAGGCTCCGGCCGAGGCGCCGGCCGCTGCCGACGCCGGTGAGCAGGCCTGACATGCCACTGCGTCCGGCGTTGGAGCACCTGGTCAAGGGCATCGTCGACCACCCGGACGACGTCCGGGTGCGGCTTGTCGATTCCCGTCGGGGCAAGCGGCTCGAAGTCCGCGTGCACCCCGAGGACCTCGGCACTGTGATCGGGCGGTCCGGCCGGACCGCCAAGGCGCTGCGCCAGGTGATCGGCTCCATCGGCGGGCGCGGGGTTCGCGTCGACATCGTCGACTCGTACTGATGCAGCTCGTCGTCGGCAGGATCGGCAAGCCGCACGGTGTCCGCGGTGAGGTCACCGTGGAAGTGCGGACCGACGAGCCCGAGGCACGGTTCGCCCCCGGCACAGTGCTGCGCACTGAGCCGGGGGCGACGCCCCCGACTGCGTCCCCGCGCAGCAGCGGCGTGCTGCGCACTGAGCCGGGGGCGACGCCCCCGCCGGCCAGCGATGAGCCCGGGGTGCCGTTCCGGGTTCCCGCGGAGCTGACCATCGAGGAAGCCCGCTTCCACCAGGGCCGGGTGCTGATCGCGTTCGAGGGCATCCCGGACCGCAACACCGCCGAGGCGCTGCGGGGGACGCTGCTCGTGGTGGACAGCGCCGACGTGACCCCACCGGACGACCCGGAGGAGTTCCACGACCACCAGTTGGTCGGTTTGGCCGTGGTGACCCCGGCCGGCGAACGCCTGGGCGAGGTCGCCCGCATCGACCACGCGCCCTCGTCCGACCTGCTGGTGCTGCGGCGCCCCGAGGGGCGTACCGCGTTGATCCCGTTCGTCCGGGCGATCGTTCCGGAGGTCGACCTGGCCGGCGGACGTGTGATCGTCGACCCGCCAGCCGGACTGCTCGACCTTTAGGACCAGCCCGCATGCGCGTCGACGTCGTGTCGATCTTTCCGGAGTACTTCGCCCCGCTGGACCTGTCGCTGATCGGACGGGCGCGGGCCAACGACGTACTCCAACTCGCCGTGCACGACCTGCGGACCTGGACCCATGACGTGCACCGCACCGTCGACGACACCCCCTACGGTGGCGGGCCGGGAATGGTGATGCGCCCCGAGCCGTGGGGTGAGGCACTGGACGCCCTCGCGCCGCTCGACGCCCCGCCGCCACGGCTGCTGGTGCCGTCGCCGGCCGGTGCCCCCTTCACTCAGGCCATGGCGTACGAGTTGGCGGCCGAGTCGCATCTGCTCTTCGCCTGCGGCCGCTACGAGGGGATCGACCAGCGGGTCCTGGCGCACGCCGCCACCCGGATGCCGGTCACCGAGGTGTCGCTCGGTGACTACGTGCTCTTCGGCGGCGAGGTCGCGGTCCTGGTGATGCTGGAAGCGGTCACCCGGCTGCTGCCCGGGGTGCTGGGCAACGCGGGCTCGTTGGACGAGGAGTCGCACGCGCACGGGCTGCTGGAGGCGCCGATCTACACCAAGCCGCCGAGTTGGCGTGGGCACGACGTGCCGGACGTGCTCCGCTCCGGTGACCACGGCAGGATCGCCCGCTGGCGGCGCGAGGAGGGTCTGCTGCGCACGGCCGCCCGCCGGCCGGATCTGCTGGCCGCGCTGCCGGCCGATCGGCTCGACAAACGGGACATCGCGGCCCTGGACCAGGCCGGATTTCAACCTCCACCGGGGGATGTGGCAAAGTAGGGGGGTTGCCGCATCCGTCCGCGCCCGCGGTCGGCTGCGAGGATCCCCGACCGGGGTCGGTCCGCCGATCACCACCCGGGAATCAGAATCACCCACCCGCGCACCGAGTGACGGTGCGCCGTGAGCCTTACGAGGACGCAGCGATGAACATCCTGGACGCCCTTGACGCCCAGTCGAAGCGGACCGACCTTCCCGACTTCCGGGCCGGTGACACCGTCAAGGTGCACGCCCGCGTCGTCGAGGGCAACCGGTCCCGTGTCCAGATCTTCCAGGGCGTCGTGATCCGCCGCCAGGGTGACGGTCTGCGCGAGACCTTCTCGGTCCGCAAGGTCAGCTTCGGTGTCGGCGTCGAGCGGACCTACCCGCTCAACGGCCCGGGCATCGACCGGATCGAGGTCGTGACCCGCGGTGCCGTGCGTCGCGCCAAGCTCTACTACCTGCGCGAGCTGCGCGGCAAGAAGGCCAAGATCAAGGAGAAGCGGGAGAAGCAGCCCAGCTGACTTCCCGCTCGCCACGCCGCCCGAGCTGCGCGTATGCCGTACCGACCAGAGCGCACTACCCTGGTCGGTACGGGCGCAGCGAGGCGGCGATCCCGCCCAGGTGGCGGGTAGTTGTCCACTACCGCCCGTGGAGCCTCGACGAGGCTCCCGGGCGGTGGTGTTTTCTGCGGACCGGGGAGTGGCGTGGTGCAGACGCTTGACGAGGACGGCACCGTCGATCCGTGGCGCCGACGGGCTCGCCGCACCCGCCGGCAGATGCCGCTCTGGCAGGAGTTGCCGCTGCTGCTGGTGGTCGCGTTCTGCCTCGCGGTGCTGATCCGCACCTTCCTGCTCCAGGCGTTCTTCATTCCGTCCGGTTCGATGGAGGACACCCTCCTCGTCGGTGACCGGGTGCTGGTCAACAAGGTCGTCTACGACGTTCGTGACCCGCTGCGCGGCGAGGTGGTGGTCTTCCGGGGCACCGACCGCTGGGCGCCGCAGGTCGACGAGCAGCCGAAGCCCGGCGTCGGCGGCCGGCTCGCCCGCACCGTCGGCGATCTGGTCGGGGTGAGTCGCCCCGGTGAGAAGGACTTCATCAAGCGGGTGATCGGTCTCCCCGGTGACCGGGTCAAGTGCTGCGACAGTCAGGGCCGGGTGACCGTCAACGGCGTCCCGCTCAACGAGTCGTACGTCCTGCGGGACTCACCCCTGGACCTGCCACCCAACCCGGCGGAGTGTCGCTCCCGGCGCTTCGACGAGATCGTCGTGCCACCCGGTCAGATCTTCGTGATGGGTGACCACCGTGAGGTCTCCCAGGACGCGCGTTGCCAGGGGCCGGTGCCGATCGACAACGTGGTCGGCCGAGCCTTCATGGTGGTCTGGCCGTCGTCGCGGTGGAGCGCGCTGTCGGTGCCGTCCACGTTCGAGGACGTCTCCGGGCCGGCCACGGCGTCCCCCGGTGCGACTCCGGCGCGACCGACTCCGCAGGGCGGTGTGCTGCTGATGCTTCCGTTGGCAGCCGCTCTACGTGGTTCCCGCGCGTTCCGGACGGTGCCGTCCAGCCGGGCAACGTAGGCTCCTTGGCGTGATTGACGAGCAGACCGACAAGCCGCGCAGCTCCTTCTGGAAGGAGCTGCCGATCCTGCTGGGTGTGGCGATCCTGGTCGCGGTGCTGGTCCGCGCCTTCGTGCTGCAGACCTTCTTCATCCCCTCCCCGTCCATGGAAAACACTCTCAAGATCGATGACCGGGTGCTGGTCAACAAGCTGGTCTACGACTTCCGGTCACCGCACCGCGGCGAGGTGATCGTGTTCAAGGCACCGACCGCCTGGAGCGGTAACCCCGACGGTGAGGACTTCATCAAGCGGGTGATCGGCATCCCCGGCGACCACGTGGTCTGCTGCGACCCCGAGGAACGGCTGATGATCAACGGCAAGTCGTTGGACGAGCCGTACATCTTCTCCATGGACGGGATTCGCGACAAGGCCGCCGACCAGGAGTTCGACATCACCGTGCCGAAGGGTCGGCTGTGGGTGATGGGCGACCACCGCTCCGCCTCCGGCGACTCACTGGAGCACTGGCAGCAGTCCCAGCAGGACATCACCGAGGCCACCATCCCCGAGAAAGATGTGGTCGGGCGAGCGTTCACCGTCTTCTGGCCGGTCAACCGGGCCACCTGGCTGACGGTGCCCGACGGGTTCGACGGCATTCCCAAGCCGTAGGCCGACGGGGCGTGGGCGATCCGCCGCCGGTCTGGCAGGCTGGTGCGGTGACCGTCTACACCCCTCGACGCGCGGCTCGCGTGCTGCTCGTCGACGCGGCCGGCAGGGTCCTGCTGTTCGAGGGCTTCGACCCGGCCCGACCCGGGCACCGATACTGGTTCACTCCCGGCGGCGGGCTCGATCCGTTGGAGTCGCCGGCGGCGGGCGCGGCCCGGGAGCTGGCCGAGGAGACCGGCCTGCGGCTCGACCCGGCCCAGTTGGGCGAGCCGGTCTGGGCCGATGCGACCGAGTTCTCCTTCGACGGCACCTGGTACCGCCAGGAGCAGGATTTCTTCCTCTTCCGGGTGGACTCCTGGCAGGTGGACACCACCGGCTTCAACGACATTGAGCGCCGCAGCATCGCCGACCACCGCTGGTGGGTTCCGGCCGAGCTGGTGGCCAGCGGTGACCGGTTCTACCCGCCCGAACTGCCCGCCCTGCTGACCCGGCTGGGGCAGTCGACCGCGGCCGGCCAGGGCGGAGCGTCGTGCTGACCCCGCCGCGCACCGTGGTGCGCCGCGAGGCCGGCCTGTACGCCCTGGAGCGGGCGTTGCAGCGGCGTGGTTTCCGGCACGTCGCCGGCGCCGACGAGGCGGGCCGGGGGGCGTGTGCCGGTCCGCTGGTCGCCGCCGCGGCGGTGCTGCCCGAGGGGCGGCGCGGCGAGATCGAGGGGCTGGCCGACTCGAAGCTGCTCACCCCGGCCAGCCGGGAACGGGTGTACGCGGAGGTGGTGGACCGCGCGCTCGCGTACGCCGTGGTGGTCATTCCGGCCGAGGAGGTCGACGCCCGGGGTCTGCACGTGTGCAACCTGGCCGCGATGCGCCGGGCGCTCGCCTCGCTCACCACCCGCCCGGAGTACGTGCTGACCGACGGGTTCGGCGTGGACGGCCTGGGCGTGCCCGGGTTGGCGGTGTGGAAGGGCGACCGGGTGGCCGCGTGTGTGGCGGCGGCCAGTGTGCTGGCCAAGGTTACCCGGGACCGGCTCATGGTGGAGTTGGACGGGGTGTTCCCGGCGTACGGCTTCGCCGAGCACAAGGGCTACATCACCCCGGAACACTCGGCGGCGCTGCGGGAGCACGGGCCGTGCCGGGAGCACCGGTTCTCGTACGTCAATGTCGCCGCGGTCTCCGGCCGCGACGGCCGGCCGCCGCGCGCCCGACGGCCCGGCGGCCACAGCCCGGACGAGCCGATGGAGCGCTCGTGGGCGTCAGGGGGTACCGTCGGCGTGGCGTTGGGCGAGCAGCCTCGGCCTCAGACGCCGGTGGGGGAAGATGTGGCCATGGAAGGCGGAGTGCGATGAGCGCGGAAGATCTCGAGAAGTACGAGACCGAGATGGAGCTGCAGCTCTACCGGGAGTACCGCGACATTGTCCGCCAATTCTCCTACGTGGTGGAGACGGAGCGCCGGTTCTACCTGGCCAACCAGGTCGACCTGCACGTGCGTAACTCCGACGGCGAGGTCTACTTCGAGGTCGAGATGCACGACGCCTGGGTATGGGACATGTACCGTCCTGCCCGCTTCGTGAAGAACGTCCGGGTGATGACCTTCAAGGACGTCAACGTCGAGGAGCTGGAGAAGCCCGACATCTCACTGCCCGCCGACTCTGGCTTCGGCGGCTGAGCGCACCCGAACCGCCGGGCCGTGCCACGGGCCCCCACCCGTGACGTGACACCCGCCGCCGATCACTCGGTCGGCACCACGACCTCGACCCGCTGCACCATGTTGTTGGCGAAGCCGCCACGGTTCCACTGTTGCTCGACCGGCTGGGTCCGCCCGGACGCGTCGGTCGCCCGCGCGCCGAGCACGTACCGGCCGGGGGTGGCGACCCACTCGTGCCGCCAGCGCCGCCAGGCGAAATCCCCCGCGTCCGCCGGGTCCAGCTCGGCCTGCGCCCAGCTCCGCCCGCCGTCGGTGGTCACCTCCACGGCGACCACCGGGGCGTGCCCCGACCAGGCCCGACCATCCAGCGTGCACGGGCCCTGTCGCAGCACCCGACGACGGGACATGAAGTCGGGGAAGCCGGGCGGACGGACCAGCGCCCGTGGCTCGATCCGGGTGACCGGCACGCCCGGGTCGTCCGCGTCGCGGCGTACGCGGTAGGCCACCGCGTTCTGGTACCCCTCGAACGGCTCGGTCCGCAGCTCGATCGAGTGGACCCACTTCACGTGGGCCATTCCGTACCAGCCCGGCACGATCAGCCGCAGCGGCGCGCCATGCTGCGGCAGCAGGGGAGCGCCGTTCATCTCGTACGCCAGCAGCACCTCCTCGCGCAGCGCGTCGGCGACCGGAAGCGCACGCTGGTAGTCCTGCTCGATCCCACGCTCCACACCGTGATCGGCGCCGGTGAAGACCACGTCCACCGCGTCCGGGTCGACGCCCGCCTCCCGCAGCAGCGGAGCGAGGGGGGTGCCGGTCCACTCCGCGTTGCCGACCGCCTCGACCAGCCAGGGCTGGCTGACCGGTCGAGGGTGCAGCAGGGCTCGCCCGTTGCCGGCGCACTCCAGGGTCACCTGCCGGGTGACGCGGGGCCGTTCGCGCAGGTCGGCGAGGGTGACAGTCAACTGACTGTCGACCGCGCCGCCGATGGTCAGTGTGTGCGTCTCCGGGTCGAGCTCCGGGATGTCGTAGTGGATCAGCAGGTAGTGCAACCCGGCCGGGGTGACGTCGTAGCGCAGCGCCTCCAACGGGATGCCGTGGTTGCGGGCTGCGAGTCGCAGCTCCTCGGCGCTGATCGTCTCGTCCGGATCCGCGAGCCGGGCCGGGCCGCTCACGTCGGCCACAGTGGGCCCGGTGGGGGACGACGTCCGGTCATCGAGAGTGGTCATGCGGCCTCCCCGGCACAGACGGCGGCACCCGCCGTACGCGGCCCAGCCTAGGCCCTGCATGGCGGCCCGAGAACGACACCGGAGCTACGGCCGCGTTCTCGCGGCGGGCCGTGGCCATCGTTCCGCCGTCTCGGGCATAGCAGATCATCGAGGGCTCCGGGTGCTCGTCCACAGCGCCTCCGGTTGTCCACAGCCTCGTCGGCCGGGCTGGCGGACGGCCCGGCGTCGGCTGGAGGCTGCCGTCATGCGACAGCCCTCCGTCCGTTCGATCCGCCGCACCGTGCTGCTCTGCGCCGCGCTCCCGCTCGCGCTGACCGTCCAGCTCTGCGGGCTGGCGGTGCTGGCAGCGGCGGTGCCCGGCCAGCCCCCGACCCCGACCGTGCCGGTCGCGGCCCTGGGGGAGCCGGTCGTCGACCCGACTCTGCCGGCCGCGGCCCGCGCCGCGCCGGTCGTTGGCCCGACGCCCGCCGGGCGGTTCCGGTGGCCGCTCGACGGGCTGCCTCGTCCGGTGCGCCGGTTCGACCCGCCGCCGCGACCGTGGCTGCCCGGCCATCGCGGCGTCGACCTGGCCGCTCCCGCCGCGGCGGTGGTCCGCAGCGCCGGGCCGGGCACCGTGCTCTTCGCCGGTCTGGTGGCCGGTCGACCGGTGGTCACCGTGGGGCACGCCGACGGGCTGCGGACCACCCACGAGCCGGTCCGACCCGGCGTACGCCCCGGCGAGCCGGTCACCGCCGGCGCGCCGCTGGGCGAGCTGCTGCCAGGGCATCCGGGGTGCCCGGCCGAGGCGTGCCTGCACTGGGGCCTGCGCCGCGGCGAGGACTATCTCGACCCGCTGGCCCTGTTCGGCCTCGGCCCGGTGCGGCTGCTCCCGGTCGGGCCGGCCCGGGTGTCCGCTCCCGGCCGTCCGGTCAGCGCTGGGCGAGCAGTGCCGGCAGCCGTGCGGCCAGCCGTTCGTACTCGTCGGTGGCGTTGTAGACCTGGCCGGTGAGCCGCAGCCACCCCCGGCCGTTCCAGCTCATCACCGCCACCTCGGCGGCGAGCCGCTCACCGATCCGCGCCTGCAATGCCCGCGCCGCGTCGATCGTGGTGCCAGTGCCGGCCGGCAACGGGATGAGGCGCAGAGCCACCCCCGGCCCGCCGGGGTCGGGCAGATCGGCGGGGGCCACCCCCAGGGCGTCCCCCACCACCCGCTGGCCGTACGCGGCGAGCGCCGCGTTGTGCGCCCGCACCCGGTCAACGCCGAGGCTGCGCATCGTGAACAGGCCCGCCGGGGCGGCCAGCCAGGACGTGTAGTCGAGCGTGGCCTGCCACTCGAGCCGGGCCGGGAAACCCGACTCCTGCTCCCAGGACACCACCAGCGGCTCGATCCGGTCCCGCCACTGCGGTGCCACAGCCAGCAGGGCGGTCCCACGCGGTGCGAACGCCCACTTGTGCAGGTTGCCCACCCAGAAGTCCGCGCCGATGCCGGCCACCGAAATGGGCAGCATGCCCGGGGCGTGCGCGGCGTCCACCAGGACCGGCACGCCGTGTTCGCGGGCCACCCCGACGACGGCGGCGGTCGGAAACAGCTTCGCGGTGGCCGAGGTGAGCTGGTCGACGACGAGCAACCGGGTCCGCCCCGGGCGCAGGCCGGCGCGGATGATCTGCACGATCTGCTCGTCCGTGGCGGCCAGGGGGATCGGCAGGACTCGGCTGACCGCGCCGGTGCGGCGGCACTCGCGCTGGATCGCCAGGCTCACCGCCCCGTACTCGTGGTCGGTGCTCAGCACCTCGTCGCCGGCCTTGAGACCAATCGACTGGAGCACCACTGCGACGCCGGTGGTGGTGTTGCCCACCAGGGCGCTGCCGTCCGGGTCGGCGCCCAGGAACCCGGCGAGATGCCGGCGGGTGTGCGCGATCCGGTCCACCAGCCCCTGGGTGAAGAAGCGCAGCGGGCTCGCCTCCATCTCGTCGCGCAGCCGCTGCTGGGCGCGCTGCACGTTGATCGGCACCGCGCCGAACGAGCCATGGTTGAGGTGGCTGACCGCCGGATCCAGGGAGAAGAGCAGGCGGGCGCCCGGGATCGGCTCAGGAGGATTCGGGACGCTCACCTGATGATCGTAACCGCCACGCTCGCGCGCCCGCGGCCCTTGATCAGGGCGGGCGGGCGTGCTCTCCGGCCCTTTGTCAGGCGCGCGGGTGCGCCTGCCGATAGGCGGTACGCAGCCGCTCGACCGAGACGTGGGTGTAGATCTGCGTGCTCGCCAGCGACGAGTGGCCGAGCAGTTCCTGCACGGCGCGCAGGTCAGCGCCACCCTCCAGGAGGTGGGTGGCAGCGGAGTGGCGCAGATCGTGCGGGCTGGTCGGGGGCAGCCCGGCGGTCTCGGCGTACGCACCGACAACCTGACGGGCGGTCGTCGGGTTGAGCCGACCACCCCGGGCACCCAGCAGCAGCGCGTCACCGGAGCGGGCGCCCACCATCACCGGGCGGCCCCGGCGCAGCCAGTCGTCCAACGCCCGCTGGGCGGGCACCCCGTACGGCACCGAGCGCTCCCGCCCGCCCTTGCCGAACACGCGGATCACCCGTCGGCCGTGGTCGACGTCCCCGACGTCCAACCCGCAGGCCTCGCTGACCCGTACGCCGGTGGCGTAGAGCAGCTCCAACAGCACCCGGTCCCGGAGCGGAACCGCCTCGACGGCTTGGCTCGGGCCTGACTCGGCTGGCGGGTTCGGGGGAGGTGCCTGCCGGGACGGCGCCTCGACCAGAGCGGCGGCCTGATCGGCGCGCAGCACGCTGGGCAGATCCCGGTGCGCGCGAGGGCTGGCCAGCGCGGCGCCCACGTCGGCGGGGAGCAGGTCGGCCCGGTGTGCCCAGGCGCTGAATGCCCGCGCCGACGCGGCCCGCCGGGCCAACGACGTGCGGGCCGCACCCGTGGTGCGCTGCCGCGCCAGCCAACTGCGCAGCACCGACAGGTCCAGCTCGGCGAGGTCGACGCAGCCCATCCGGACGGCGTGGTCGAGCAGCGAGACCAGATCGGTGACGTACGCGCGGACGGTGTGCGCCGAGCGGTTACGCACCCGGGACAGGTGCTCGGCGAAGTCGTCGACAGCGTCGCGCAACGCTGGCGGGAGTGCCTGGTGCATGGCCCGGGTGCCCCGGTCCGGTCGGCTCATCGTGGCCGCACCGACGTGCCGGCCGGTTCCTCGGCCCCGGCACCCTCACTGACGGCTGACACGGCACCAGCCTACGGCCGGTCCGCGGCCGCCACCGGACACGACGCTGCCGGCGTCCACCCCCGACTACCGGCGGTTGTTCCTGTTGGTCAGGAACACGACCAGGCCGACGACGAGCACGGCGGTCACGGCGAGACAGCAGAGCACGCTGACGTGCCACGGCTTGATTGCACCCATGACCGGGCACGGTACCGGCAGTATCGGCTGGCCGAGACCCCGATCGCGAGCGGTTACGGGCATCCCGGCCGGGTGGCGGTGACGCATCCCCTCAGGCAACAGGCCGACCGGACATCTCCGCCGCCGCACGCTGCTGTCTGGCGGGTGCGGCGATGGCGTAGCCGTCGTCACGACGGACCACCATGGACAGTTCCTCCAGCAGAGACAGCTTGCGCAATGCGGTCCGTACGTCGACGCCGGCGCGCGCGGAGAGTCGGTCCACGCCCATCGCGCCACGGCGGGGAAGCGCCTCCAGCAGCGACCGAGCGTCGTCGTCCAACGCGTCGGTGGCCCGCTGCGGTCCACGCGCCAGCGGGGCCAGGTCCGCGCCGATCCGACCCACCTCCTCCAACACGTGCGCCACCCCGGTGACCAGCCGGACCTTGTCGGGGAACTCGCGCAGGAACTCGTGCGCGCCGACGGACATCGCCGAGGTCACCGGCCCCGGCACCACCATGGCCACCCGATTGACGTGGACGGCTCGCCGCGCGGTCTGCGTCGCGCCACTGCGCGCCGACGCCTCCACCACGACGGTGCCCCGGGTGCCTGCGGCGATCACCCGGTTGCGGATCAGGAACCGGGGCCGCAGCGGCTCGGCACCGGGCGGCCACTCGCTGACCAGCAGCCCCGTCTCGGCGATCCGGTCGAAGAGCGCGGCGTTGCCCATCGGGTACGGACGGTCGAGCCCGCAGGCGAGCACCGCGACGGTCAGACCGCCAGCGGTGAGTGCGCCCCGGTGGGCGGCGGCGTCGATGCCGAACGCGCCACCGGACACGATTGTCCAGTCCCGCTCCGCCAAGCCGTATCCCAGCTCGGTCGCGACGTGCTGCCCGTATCCGGTGGCCGCCCGCGCCCCGACCACGGCCACCGAACGATCCAGAGCCTCGCCGAGCGGCCAGCTCCCGCGCACCCAGAAGCACAGCGGCGGGGCGGTCTCAGCGTCCACCCGGCGGCTGACGTCCGGCAGCCGCAACGCGGCCAGGCTGGCGACCTGGGCCGGCCACTCCTCGTCGTCCGGCGTTACCAGGCGGGCACCCAGTCGGTCCGCCCGCTCCAGGGCCTCCGCGGCCACTGCCCGCGCGTCGCCGGCCGCCGAGCGTGCGGCGACAGTGGTGTGCAGCCAGCCGTCCGGACTGCCCCCGTCGAGCAGCAGTTCCAGGGTTTCCACCGGACCGTGCCGTTCGACCAGGTGATGCACAGCGCGCGTGCCCGGCTCCGCCAACCAGGTCAGGGCGACCCGGGCCAGCCGTCGTTGCTCCTCGGCGCTCATGTCGCCTCCCCCGTCCGAAGTTGAAGCGCCTCCCGGACGTCGTCCTGGTCAGGTCGGTCGCGACCGTCGAGATCGGCGATGGTCCAGGCCATCCGGATCACCCGGTCGAAGCCGCGCGCCGACAGCGAGCCGGAGTCGAGCCGGCCCCGCAGTTCCACTGTGACCCGGGCCGGCAGCCGCCACGGCGGTCGGCGCAGGTGCGGCCCTTCCACTTCGGCGTTGAGCCGTCGGCCGAGGTCTGCCCAGCGGCTGGCCGCCGCCTGCCGGGCCGCCGCCACCCGGGCGGCGACCGTCGCCGAGGGCTCGACACCGCCGTCGGTCGCCATCAGCTCGGCCGCCCGCACCGGCATCAGCCGTACCTGGACGTCGATCCGGTCGAGCAGCGGCCCGGAGAGCCTTCCCAGGTAGCGGCGGCGAACCAGCGGCGAACACTCGCAGTGCGCGTCGCCGGCCGGTTTGGCGCACGGACACGGGTTGGCAGCCAGCACCAGCTGGGTCCGGGCCGGATACACGGTGCCGCCCCCGCTGCGGCTCAGCTGGATGCGG
>NZ_JBEYSL010000104.1:0-15620 GCF_040642735.1 Micromonospora sp. NPDC047753
CCCACGGCCCCCAGCCGGGCCCCGACGCGTACAAGTTCCTGTTCATGGCCAAGGGCGGTGGCTCGGCCAACAAGTCGTACCTCTACCAGGAGACCAAGGCGCTGCTCAATCCGACGCGGATGATGCAGTTCCTGGAGGAGAAGCTGCGGCTGATCGGCACCGCGGCCTGCCCGCCGTACCACCTGGCCATCGTCATCGGCGGCACCTCCGCCGAGTACGCGCTGAAGACCGCGAAGTACGCCAGCGCCAAGTATCTCGACGCGCTGCCGACCGCCGGCTCGATGAGCGCGCACGGCTTCCGCGACCTGGAGCTGGAGGCGGAGGTGCTGGAGCTGACCCGCAACTTCGGCATCGGCGCGCAGTTCGGTGGGCGGTACTTCTGCCACGACGTACGGGTGGTCCGGTTGCCCCGGCACGGTGCGTCCTGCCCGGTGGCGATCGCCGTCTCCTGCTCGGCAGACCGCCAGGCAGTCGCCAAGATCACCCCGTCGGGTGTCTGGCTGGAGCGGCTCGAAACCGACCCGGCGCGGTTCCTGCCCGACGTGACCGACGATGCGCTCGACGCCGAGCTGGTCGTCCGGGTCGACCTGAACCGGCCGATGGACGAGATCCGCGCGGAGCTGTCGAAGTACCCGGTGAAGACGCGCCTCTCGCTCTCCGGGCCACTCGTGGTCGCCCGGGACATCGCCCACGCCAAGATCGCCGAGCGGTTGGACGCCGGGGAGCCGATGCCGCAGTACCTGCGTGACCACGCGGTCTACTACGCCGGCCCGGCGAAGACCCCCGAGGGGTACGCGTCCGGCTCGTTCGGCCCGACCACCGCCGGCCGGATGGACGCCTACGTGGAGAAGTTCCAAGCCGCCGGCGGCTCCCAGGTGATGCTGGCCAAGGGCAACCGGTCGGGTCAGGTGACCCGCTCCTGCCAGCAGCACGGTGGCTTCTACCTCGGCTCGATCGGCGGCCCCGCAGCCCGCCTCGCCCAGGACTGCATCAAGCACGTCGAGGTCCTCGAATACGCGGAGCTGGGCATGGAAGCGGTCTGGAAGATCGAGGTGGAGGACTTCCCCGCCTTCATCGTGGTCGACGACAAGGGCAACGACTTCTTCGCCGAGGTCACCAAGCCGGTGCTCACCGTCGGCCGCCGCTGACCCGACAGGTACGCGAACGGGCGCCGGGCGAACTCGCCCGGCGCCCGTTCTGTCGTCCGTGCTCTGCCGACATCGGTACGCCCGCCCCCTGGGGGTGGGACGGGCGCACCGCCCCCGTCGGATGCCGTCACCGACAACCCACTGTGAGTGTGCTGAGCACCGCTGTTGATCCGCTATCAGATCGCTATCGCCTGACCGTGGCGAACTGTCACACCCGGACTACGCTGCTGGAAGTTGCACAGTGATGCGGGGGAGTAGATGCGGTTCGGGATCCTGGGGCCCCTGCGGGTGGGCGGTGGCGAGTCCACTGTCACCGCGGGACGCGACCGGATCGTGCTCGCCACACTGCTGTTGCGGGCCGGCCGCCTCGTGCCGGTCGACGAGTTGGTGGACGCCGTGTGGGAGGACAATCCCCCAGCCACCGCCCGGGCCCAGTTGCAGACCTGCGTGTCGCGGTTGCGCCGCCGGTTCACCGAGCTGGGGCTGCCCCCGGAAACCATCATCACCGATCCGGTCGGGTACGGCGTCCGGACCGCCCCGGGTGTCCTGGACGCCGAGGTTTTCGGGCGTACGGTCGAGGCGGCCCGCACCGCCGTCGCGGCCGGCCGGCTGGTCAACGCCCGTGCCGAATTCCGTGCCGCCCTGGCGTTGTGGCGGGGGCCGGCGCTCGGCGGAATCCCGAGCCGGAGCGTCCGCCGTCGTGCGCAGGCACTCGACGAGCAGCGCCTCACCGCGCTGGAGGAGTGCGTCGATGTCGAGCTGCGCCTCGGTCAGGCAGCCGAGCTGATCGAGGAACTGGCGGAGAGCGTCGACAGGCATCCATTGCGGGAGCGCCTGCGCGGTCAACTGATGCTGGCGCTGTCCTCGGTCGGGCGGCAGGCCGACGCGCTCGCGGTCTACCGGGAGGGCCGGCGGTTCTACGCCGACGAGCTGGGCATCGAACCGGGTGCCGGGTTGCAGGAACTGCACCAGCGGGTACTCGCCGGTGACCTGGCCCTGGCCGGTCGGGAAGCGCGACCGGTCGCAGCGGTCCGGTCGCTGCCCCGGGCCATCGGCGACTTCACCGGCCGGCAGCAGACGCTGGCCCGCCTGGCCAAGGAGGTCGAGGCCGGCGCCCGGATCCAGCTCATCGACGGCATGGCGGGCAGCGGCAAGACCACCCTCGCGGTGCATCTGGCCACCGCGCTCGCGGACGAGTACCCGGACGCCCAGCTCTACATAGACCTGCACGGGCACAGCGAGCGCAATCCGTTGACGCCGGCCGCGGCTGTGGCCACGCTGCTGCGGCAACTCGGTGTGCCCGACGAGCGCGTACCGGGGAACCAGGACGACCGGTTGGCGCTCTGGCGCACCGAGCTGGCCGGCCGGCGGGCCCTGCTGGTGTTGGACAACGCGGCAACCGCCGACCAGGTGACACCACTGCTCCCCAACGGCTCGCAGTGCCTGATCCTGATCACCAGCCGTCGCCGGCTGGTCGGGGTGGACGAGGGACGGCCGTCGTCGCTTCCCGTGCTCGACACCGACGAGGGGGTGGAGCTGCTGGGGCGGGTGGTCGGCATGAATCGGGTCGCGGCCGAACCGGACGCCGCCGTCGAGGTGGTCCGCCGTTGTGGTCACCTGCCTCTGGCCATCCGGCTGGCCGGTGCCCGGTTGGCGCACCGGCCCCACTGGAAGATCGCCGATCTGGCCGAGCGGCTGAGCACCCGACCGGATCCGTTGGCCGAGTTCGAGGCGGGTGAACGATCCGTCGGTCGCGCCTTCGCCCTGTCCTACGCCCAGGTGTCGCCGGTGGCGCAGCGCGCGTTCCGGCTGCTGGGTCTGCACCCGGGGGTGCGGTTCGACCACCTGGTCGCCGCCGTACTGGCCGAGCTGCCACTGCCCGAGACCCAGGACCTGCTGGACGAGTTGGTGGACGCGCACCTCCTGGAGGAGACGGAGCCGGGCCGGTACCGGTTGCACGACCTGGTCCGGGAGTACGCGCGGACGCTTGTCGCCGAGCCGGAACGGGCCGGCGAGCGGCGCGCCGCCATCGAGCGTCTGCTCGACCATCACCTGCAGGTCGCTGTGGCGATCGCCCGCAAGAGGGAACTCTCCTCGTCCCACTCGCTGATCATGGTGACGGCGCCGATCCGGGCCGACCTCGGCACGATCGTCGCCGAGCAGAGCCGAGAGTGGCTCGACGAGAACCTCGCCTCGTGGACCGCAGTGGTCCGGTTGGCGGAGACCGAGGGGTTTCTCCGGCACTGCTGGCAACTGGCGAGGGCCTGCTGGCACGCCCAGTTCGAGAGCGGCCGGCTGGACGAGTTGATCGAAACGCACTCGGCGGGGCTGCGCGCCGCCGAGGAGTTGGGCGACGACCGTGCGGTGGCGACCATCCTCAACTATCTCGCCTCGGCCCACTACCGCTTGGGGGACTTCCCCGAGTCGGTTCGGTTGATGGAGAAGTCGCTGGAACTCTTCGGCCGGCTCGGTCTGCGCCTCGAGTACCGCAACAACCTCGGCAACCTGGGCACCTCGTACGCCGCCAACTTTCAGTTCCAACGGGCCCGGGAGTGCTACGACTCCGCCCGGGCACTGGCGACGCGGATGCGCGACATGCCGGGGCTGTCGAACGAACTCAACAACCTGACGATGACCCTGCTGCTCTGGGGGCGGCACGACGAGGCGCTGCGTATTGCCCGACTACACCTGGGAATCGCCCGCGAGGTCGGCGACCTGCGCCGGATCGGCAACGCTCTCGGGCACCTCGGAATGACCCGGCATCGGATGGGTGACGTGGTGCCGGCCGAGCGGTTGCTGCGGGTGGCGCTGCGCGTCAAGCGTGAGGTGGGCGCCCGGTTCGGCGAGGGTGAGGTGTTGAACGAAATCGGGATGATGGAACGGGAGGCTGGCCGACCGGAACGGGCCGCCGACCTGCACCGCTCCGCACTTGTCGCGATGACCGAGGCGGGCGACCGCGTCGCCCAGTGCGCCTCGCGGAACCTGCTGGCCCGAGCCATCCTGGATCAAGGGGACGTGACCAGCGCGCTCGATCTGCATCGTCGGGTGCTCGTCGACGCCACCGGGCTGGGTGCCCGACACGAGCAGGGCCGGGCGTTGGAGGGTATCGCCCGCTGTCTGCTGGCGACCGACCCGACGGTGGCGCGGGCGCACCTGACCCGGGCGCTGGCACTGTTCCGGCAGATCGAGTCGCCGGACCGGCACGAGGTGGAACGGCTGCTGGCCGAATTGGGCTGACGGATCATCTGCGAGTCGGCCACGGGCGCGGCAGGATGGTACGCGTGACGACTCCAGAGGCGACCGGTTACCGCATCGAACGCGACTCGATGGGCGAGGTGGAGGTGCCCGCCGAGGCGCTGTGGCGGGCGCAGACCCAACGTGCGGTGCAGAATTTCCCGATCTCCGGCCGGGGCCTCGAACCGGCCCAGATCAAGGCCCTCGCCCAGATCAAGGGCGCAGCGGCCGAGGTCAACGGTGAGCTGGGCGTGATCGACGCCAACGTGGCCGCCGCGATCGCCGCCGCCGCCGCGCACGTGGCCGACGGTGGTTACGACGACCAGTTCCCGGTGGACGTGTTCCAGACCGGCTCGGGGACCTCGTCGAACATGAACACCAACGAGGTGATCGCGACCCTGGCCACCCGGGAGCTGGGCTCACCGGTGCACCCGAACGACCACGTCAACGCCTCCCAGTCGAGCAACGACGTCTTCCCGTCCTCGATCCACCTGGCGGCCACCCAGTTCATCGTCGAGGATCTGCTGCCGTCGCTGGCCCACCTCGCGTCGGCGTTGGAGGCGAAGGCCGCCGAGTTCGAGACGGTGGTCAAGGCCGGGCGTACCCACCTGATGGACGCCACCCCGGTCACCCTCGGCCAGGAGTTCGGAGGGTACGCCGCCCAGGTCCGCTACGGCATCGAGCGGTTGGAGGGCGCGCTGCCCCGGCTGGCCGAGCTGCCGTTGGGCGGCACCGCCGTCGGAACCGGGATCAACACCCCGCTCGGCTTCGCCGCCGCCGTGATCGACAAGCTGCGCGAGTCGACCGGGTTGCCGCTGAGCGAGGCGCGCAACCACTTCGAGGCGCAGGGCGCGCGAGACGCGCTTGTGGAAACCTCGGGGCAACTGCGGACCGTGGCGATCGGCCTCTACAAGATCGCCAACGACATCCGCTGGATGGGCTCCGGTCCCCGCGCCGGTCTGCGCGAGCTACGCATCCCGGACCTCCAGCCCGGCTCGTCGATCATGCCGGGCAAGGTCAACCCGGTGGTCGCCGAGGCGATGCGGCAGGTCTGCGCCCAGGTCGTCGGCAACGACGCGACGGTCGGCTTCGCTGGCTCACAGGGCGACTTCGAGCTGAACGTGATGCTCCCGGTGATGGGCCGCAACCTGCTGGAGTCGATCCGGCTGCTCTCCGCGGTGAGCCGGCTCTTCGCCGACCGGCTGGTGGTCGGCCTGGTCGCGGACGCCGAGGTCTGCCTGGCGTACGCCGAGGGCTCACCGTCGATCGTCACCCCACTCAACCGCTACCTGGGGTACGACGAGGCCGCGTCGATCGCCAAGGAGGCGTTGGCCAAGCAGGCATCGATCCGCGAGGTGGTCATCTCCCGGGGCCACGTCGACTCCGGCAAGCTCACCGAGACCCAACTGGACGAGACGTTGGACCTGCTCCGGATGACCCACCCCTGACCCGTCCTGGCCCGCTCAGTACAGGTGTCGCGGTCTTGCCCAGCCGAGGAAGCGGGTGAAGAGCGCCGCAGGGTCGGGGCCGTCGTGCGGGTTGAGTAGGTACAGGTCGTGAGCCGCCTCGTGCAGCACTGTGCACAGGTAGATGCTCAGCCCGATCCGGTCTTGCGCGTACTCCTGCCGCAGAGCAAGTCGAGCGACGGGGCACGGCCAGGGCGCGGCGCAGACCCGGCAGAGCCAGAGTGGGCGCAGCGGCAGGTGCGGCCGGCAGGAGCGTGTGGTGAGCCCGCCCAGGGCGCTCCGGGGCATGGTGGGGTCCTCCTTTGGAGCTGAATCGTTCGTGGCATCACCCCCCGCTCGCGCTGACCGCGTCGCGCTGACCGCGTCGCGCTGACCGTGTCGCGCTGACCGTGTCGCGCCGGCCGTGTCGCGCTGACCGCGCCGACGGTGCCGCGCTGCGCCGACTGCGCCGGCGGTGCCGCGCTGCGCCGACTGCGCTGACGCTCTGCGCCGACTGCGCTGACGCTCTGCGCTGCGTTGCTCGTGTCAAGATCGCGCTCGATCCTGGATGTAGTGGCCTTCGCGCGCCAGGAGACCACTGTTTCCAGGATCGAGCGCGATCTTGGTGGATCGGTCGGCTTCGGTGGGGTCGGGACCGCCCGGCACGGGGGAGCGGGCGGTCCCGCGCGGCGCCGGCAGATCCCGGGGGACGGGGAGCGGTGCCGCACTTCACAGTCTGGTGATCGGGCGACTACGGTCGGAAGGGTTTGGCCGCGTCGTCATAGTCGCCCTGTTCTGGGTGGCACCGCCGCTGGCGGCCGGCTGGAGATGATCGTCGGCGGGGTGGAGGGCGGGCACGGCATGGCCGATGGACAGATGACGGCGGCGGCGTTCCTGATCGCGGAGCTGCGCCGGGCGCGGACTCGGCTCGGCTGGAGTCAGGATGAGCTGGCCAAGGCGGTCAACTACTCGGCGTCGATGGTCAGCGCTGTCGAGCTGGGCCAGCAGGTGCCCACCACCAAGTACCTGGAACTCGTTGACCGGGCCCTCGACACCGGCGGCCTCTTCGGCCGGATGTCCACCGAACTGGTCAGCCTGGACAAGGCTCAGGCCTGGCTGCGCGGTTGGCGTGCGATCCTCGCGGAGGCGCGGGCGCTGCGATGGTTCGACCCGCTGCACGTCCCTGGACTGCTGCAAACCGAAGACTATGCTCGCGCGATCTTCGAATCGGACCGACTGCTCGATGCCGATGAGGTCGAGCGTCGGCTGACGGACCGAATGGACAGCCAGCGGGTCCTCTACGGGGATCGCCCGCCGCATGTGGTCGCGGTGCTTGACGAGTCGGTGCTGAGGCGACGCGTCGGCGGTCGGAAGGTCATGTGCGAGCAGTCTCTGCACCTGGCGCGCTTGGCGACCGAGCATCCGCGGGTTCAGCTCCATGTGGTGCCTCGCTCGGCCGAGGAGTATCCCGGCCTGAACGGGCCATTCATCCTTGCCACCGTGGACGACCATAGCGATCTTGCCTACCTTGGTGGCCAGATCGGCGGCCAGGAACTCGATCGACCTGCGGATCTGTTGCGTCTACAACGGACCTGGGAAGCTACCCTCGGGCAGGCGTTGCCACCGCAGGAGTCGATCGAGTTGCTGAGGGAAGTGGCAGAGTCGTGGAGTTGACCCGAGCCCGGTGGCGTAAGAGCAGCCGGAGTGGTTCCAACGACCAGTGTGTCGAGGTGGCTACGAATCTTGGGGAGGTGGTCGGGGTGCGAGACAGCAAGGACTCGGACGGGCCCGTGCTCGTTGTCGACGCGTACTCCTGGCGGCTCTTCGTGGTCGCGCCCCCGCGCTGACCCGACCGCCTCGCCCGCGACGGCGGTCGGGTTCTCCGCACTACTGGCCCTGGTAAACGGGTCGACGGGGTCGTGAGCGGGACGGATGATCCGGGCCATGGGTGACGATGGCGTGGGTGTGCCGGCGGGGACCGAGCGGCTGCGGTTGCGGCGGCTGACGATTGCCGACGTGGACGTGCTGGTCGAGTTGGACAGCGACCCCGAGGTGATGCGTTTTCTGACCGGCGGCGTCGCGACCCGGCTGGCCACCGTGCGCGACGAGCAGTTGCCGAGGCTGCTGGCCCAGTACGAGAGGTATCCCGGGCTGGGTCGGTGGGCGGCGCATGATCGGCAGTCCGGAGAGTTCCTGGGTTGGTTCGCGTTGGACCCGTCGGCGGACGGCACCGAGGCCGAGTTGGGCTATCGGCTGCGCCGCTCGACGTGGGGGCGGGGGCTGGCCACCGAGGGGTCGCGGGCGCTGGTCCGGTACGCCTTCGACACCGTCGGGGTGCGTCGGGTCTGGGCCGAGACGATGACTGTCAACGAACGCTCCCGGCGGGTGATGGTGAAGGCCGGGTTGCACTACGTGCGGACCTTCCACCTCCAGTGGGATCACCCGATTCCGGGCACCGAGCAGGGCGAGGTGGAGTACGAGGTGCGGGCCGAGGAGTGGGCGACCGTCGGTCAGGAGCGGCCGGCGGCCCGGCGGGCGCGGTAGGCGGTCACTGCGGCGCGGTTGCCGCAGCCGGCCTCGCAGAACCGCCGGGAGCGGTTGCGGGACAGGTCGACGACGACGTTGTCGCAGTCCGGGTATTCGCAGATCCGCAATCGGCTCAGCTCGCCGCTACGGACCAGGTCGGCCATCGCCATGGCGGCCTCGACCGCGATCCGGGTGGCCAGCGGCGCGTCGCGGGGAACGGCGTGCAGGTGGTACGGCTCGTCGTCGTGCTCGATGAGCTGGGGCAGCGCCTTGTGTTCCAGCAGCAGGCCGTTGACCACAGCGACGATCTCGGGTGGTTCGGCGTGCCAGATGCGGCGCAGTTGGGGCCGCAGTTCCCGTACGGCGCGCAGCTCGGCCTCGGTGTGCTCGTGCCGGCCACTGTAGGAGTGGCGGACGAAGAACGCGTCCAGCGCCGCGATGTCGGGCAGCAACTCACCGTCCCGACCTGCGGTGTTGACCAGCGCCGCGGCGGCGATCAGCGAACATTCGGTGTCATGAGCGAATAGCAACTTGACTCCTGTCACGGCTCCCGCCTAGCGTCATCAGCACAAGGATAGTTTGCTCATGACACGGTGCCCATTGCGAGGAGCGCGACATGCACTCTCGACCTGCTGCCGGCGTCGGACTGGCGCTGCTCGCCGCAGTCACCTTCGCCACCTCCGGAACCTTCGCCCGTTCGCTCATCGAGGCCGGCTGGTCAGCCGAGTCCGCGGTGATCGCCCGCGTCGGCGTGGCCGCCCTGGTGCTGGCGATCCCCGCCCTGCTGTCGCTGCGGGGCAAATGGGACGCGCTGCGGAGCAACGCCACCGCCATCGGGCTGTTCGGGCTCCTCGGTGTGGGCCTGGCCCAGGTGTGCTTCTTCAACGCCGTGCGCTACCTGCCGGTCGGTGTCGCGCTGCTGCTGGAATACCTGGGCATCATCCTCGTCGTGGCCTGGATGTGGCTGCGGCACGGGCAGCCGCCACGCCGACTCACCATCGCCGGGTCGGTGGCCGCGCTGGCCGGGCTGGCGTTCGTGCTCGACCTCGCCGGCACCGCCGACTTCCACCCGGTGGGCGTGCTCTGGGGGCTGGGCGCGGCGTTCGGCCTGGCCGGATACTTCGTGCTCGCCGGCAGGGTCGACCCCCGGCTGCCCTCGGTCGCCATGGCCAGCGGCGGAATGGCCGTCGGCGCCGCCATGCTGCTCCTCATCGGGCTGACCGGCCTGCTGCCGCTGCACGCCACCTTCGGCGAGGTCACCTTCGCCGGGCAGCCCACCAGCTGGTTGGTGCCCATCGCCGGGCTGTCGCTGGTTGCCGCCGTCATCGCGTACCTCGCCGGCATCGCCGGCACCCGGATCCTCGGGCCCCGCCTGTCGTCGTTCCTCGGGCTGACCGAGGTGCTCTTCGCGGTGCTGATCGCCTGGCTGTTCCTGAACGAGCTGCCCACCGGCTGGCAGTTGTTCGGCGGTGCGCTGATCGTCGCCGGCGTCGCCCTGGTACGCCTCGACGAACTGCGGGAGTCGCCCTCGACGCCCGCCCCGGTCACGCCCGAGCCCGAGCTGGCGCTTGACGGTCGGTGACCTCGGCGGGCCGCTGGCTGCCGCTGCCGCTGGCTTGCGCTGCCGCTGGCTTGCGCTGACGGTGAGAGGGTGGGTGTCGTGCTGACCACTGTGGTGTTCGACGCTGACGAAACGCTTCTGGACCTGCGTCCGGCGGTCACGGGCGGGCTGGTGGCGGTCCTCGACGAGATGAGACGACGGACATCGGCGGCGGCCGGGGTGACGCTTGCCGAACTGGAGTCGGACTGGGGCGCGGTCTTCGGCGAGCTGAAGGCCGCCCCGGTGGCGGAGATCCGGCGCGCCGCACTGGCCCGGTCGCTGGCCCGCGCCGCGCTCGTCCACCACCTGGACGAGATAACAGACCTCTTCTTCGCCCAGCGCTTCGCCCTCACCCGCCCGTTTCCGGACGTACCACCGGCGCTGGCCACGCTGCGGGGCCGGTACACGCTGGGCTTCGCCACCAACGGCAACAGCCGAGCCGAACGGTGCGGACTCAGCGGCGAGTTCGCCTTCGAGCTGTACGCGCACGAGAACGGCCTGCCCAAGAAGCCGGCCCCGGAGTTCTACGCCGCGGTGGTCGCGGCGGCCGGGGTGCCAGCCGGACAGATCGTGTACGTCGGCGACTCATGGGAGCACGACGTGGTGGCGCCTCGCCGGGCCGGCCTGCGGTCGGTGTGGCTGAACCGACTCGGCCTGCCTCGCCCGCCCGGCTGCCCACCCGACGCCGAAGTATCCGGCATGGCCGAGCTGCCGGCCGCGCTCGCGAACCTGGGTGTCGACGCGGTAGGCGTGTAGGTCGAGCCGGCGGGCGCAAGTGTCTGTGCGGCCTGTGTCTGTGCGGCCTGCGTCTGTACGGCCTGCTGTGTGGCCGGGGTGCGGCCCGAACTGGCGTGATTCACGGCCATAACGGGCGTTCATCTGGCGCGATGCGGATCGGTGTTGTGTGATGGCTGGCACGTCCCTCAACGAGAGGATCCGATGTGGTGAGCAAGCGCTTCACCGCCCGTACGGTCGCGACCGCGGCTGTGCTGGCACTTACGGCTACGGGGTTGGGTGTGCCGGCCAACGCCGCGCCGAGCGATTCCCGGACCTTCACCGTCGTCGCCGAGGATGGTGTCGCCACCGACACCGCCGTCGCCGCGATCCGGGCGGCTGGCGGCACTGTGGTGTCCCGGTCCGATGAGGTCGGCATGTTCCAGGTCAGCAGCGACCGGGCCGACTTCGCGGCCAGGGCGACCGCCGCGCCGACGTTGATCGGTGCCGCCGAGCAGAAGGCCATCGGCCGCAAGCCGAAGCTGGACCGGGTCGAGCAGGAGCACCTGCTGGCCGCTGCCGGTGCTCGTGCCGGTGCTGCCGGTGCTGCCAAGAAGGGCGCCAAGCTCGATCCGCTCGACGACAAGCTCTGGGGCCTGGAGATGATCCGGGCCGACAAGGCCCGCAAGATCGAGCCGGGCGACCGTCGGGTGACCGTCGGCGTACTGGACACCGGCGTCGACGCCAGCAACCCGGACATCGCGCCGAACTTCAACTGGTCGCTGTCGCGCAACTTCGCGCCTGACCTGACCGACGTGGACGGCCCCTGCGAGGTGCCGAGCTGCCTCGACCCGGTCGGCACCGACGACGGCGGGCACGGCACCCACGTGGCCGGCACCATCGGCGCCGCGGCCAATGGCTTCGGACTCTCCGGCGTCGCCCCGAACGTCTCGCTGGTCGAGCTCAAGGGGGGCCAGGACTCCGGCTACTTCTTCCTCGACCCGGTCGTCAACGCTCTGGTCTACGCCGGCCGCTCCGGGATCGACGTGGTCAACATGTCGTTCTATGTCGACCCGTGGCTCTACAACTGCACCGCCAACCCGGCCGACTCCCCCGAGGACCAGGCCGAGCAGCGGGCCATCATCAAGGCGATGAAGCGGGCGCTGGTCTTCGCGCACAACAAGGGCGTGACCCTCGTCGGTGCGCTCGGCAACAACAACGAGGACCTGGGTGCACCGCGCACCGATGTCTCGAGCCCCGACTACGGCGCCGACCCGTACCCCCGACCGATCGACAACGAGAGCTGCTGGGACCTCCCCACCGAGGGCCCGCACGTGATCGGCGTGTCGTCGGTCGGCCCGTCCGGCAAGAAGTCGGACTTCTCCAACTACGGCACCGAGCAGATCTCGGTCGCCGCGCCGGGAGGCTGGTTCCGGGACGGCTTCGGCACCGACACCTTCCGTACCGACGCCAACATGATCCTCTCCTCGTACCCGAAGCACGTGCTTCAGGAGGAAGGATCGGTCGACGCCGACGGCAACATCGTCCCCGGCTTCGAGAATTCGGTCTTCAAGCAGTGCAAGGCCAACGGTGAGTGCGGCTATTACACGTACCTCCAGGGCACTTCGATGGCGTCCCCGCACGCTGCCGGTGTCGCCGCGCTGATCGTCAGCCGGTACGGCAAGGCGCAGGGTCGGAATGGCTTCGGGATGTCGCCGGACCAGGTCGAGCAGCACCTCTACCGCACGGCCTCCGAGCACGCGTGCCCGGAGCCGCGCCTCCAGCAGTACCGCAACGAGGGCCGGGACGAGACCTACGACGCGTACTGCGCCGGTGGGGTCAACTTCAACGGCTTCTACGGCTACGGGATCGTCGACGCCTACGCGGCGGTGAAGACCCCGTTCAAGCCGAACGCCCGCCCGTAGCGCACATCGCACTGCGGTGGGCCAACCGCCACCGTGCCCCGGGGCCCGGTCGACACGTCGTCGACCGGGCCTCGGGTCGTCCATGCCTGCGATCACGGGCCGTCGCCCGACGAGCGGCGATGATCGACTCGGTTTCCTGGAAGGTGCGGTGTTGGTGCCTGAAGGATGGCGCGGTTTCCAGGAACCCGAGTTGATCCTGGTCATTTGGACGATCCCTGTCGCCAGCCGCGGCTGACCAGCGCGTCGCGTACCTCTCGAAGCACCGCTGGGAACTCACCGTGCAGCCGCCGACTGGTCACGTGCAGAACCAGCCAACCCGCGGTGACAAGCTGATTGAGCCGACGGCGATCGCGGTGCAGTTGCTCCACGCCGGAGTGCCACTTTCCGTCGTACTCCACCGCCACCCGATATTGCGGCCAGGCCAGATCGGGATGCAGAACAAGTCCGGTGGGCAGGCGCACCGGATGTTGAACCGCCGGGCGCGGCAGCCCACCCAACACCAACCTGACGCGCAGCTGGGATTCCGGCGGAGACTCGGCTCCACCGTCGGCCAGGTCAAACACCCAGCGCGCTCGTCGGCCCCCGGGGCGGTCAGCGTTGCGGGCAGCCATGGTGTTGAGCGTGTCGCGGTCGGCAAGCCCCTGACCGAGCAGCGAGTCGACGATGGCGACCGCCCGGATCGGGTCGAGCCAGACAGCCGTCTCCCAGGCGGCCCGCCCGGGATCGGACCGGGGGATCGGGAGGTCCCGCTCCCTGGTCATGGGCGGACTGGCCGCCGCCCAGTCATTGCCCGGGCCGGCCACGACCAAGCCCCCTGCTCCGACGGACACGGCGGCCGGGCGGGACAGCTGCCGTGCTGGGCGTGGTGACCTTCCGCCGGCAGGCGAGCGGCCCACTCCCGTAGGTCGCGCTGCATCACGTGGACTTCCCGCGCTCGGCGGTCGTCCTGCGTCTGGCCGGTTCCCTGGGGTCGACGGACAGCTCGCTTCTGGCGGTCGTCCTGCGTCTGGTGGTCGTCTTGTGCCTGCCGGTCGTCGCGTGGTTGACGCCGTCGGCTCAGCGGTCTCGTTCGCCGTCAGTGGAGTGACGGCGTTGACGTGCACGCGGAGGCCGCGCTGTGAGCCGACCCGTAACGATCGGGGTACGAGGACGTGGACGTCGTCGGTGAAGCTCGCGGCGATTTGGACGCCGTGCAGGTAGGCGGCCGACGGACCGCCGACCACCACGCCGGGCGGTAGTCGGAGGAGGGCGGCGCGACACGCGAGGGCGTGGTCCCGATCCAACCGCGCATCGGCGTAGATGTCGTGGCGCAACCGCACCCAGGCAGAGTTGCGCAACTGATGTTCGGTGAGCAGGCCGCCTCGGACAGCGTCGGAGCCGCGGAAGACCTGCCAGGTCAGGGCATCGGGGCGATGCGGACGTGGGGGCATGCCACGCAGCCTGCCGACCACCGACTGGCCACCGAAACCCCTGTGGACAACCGGGCCCGGAGGTGCCGCCGGCCCTGTGGACAACCACGAATCCGCCAGCCAATCGTGCTATGGCTGCGGCCAGTGCGGCCGACCAATCAGGCATTCGAGCCGCCGACGGGCGGTGATCCACTCGCGTTCCTGAAATTCGGGCGGTCGCTGGCTCTGGGACACCGCGACTTCCGTGAACCCGAGTTGATCAAGCCGCGGGGACGGGGCAGGCGGCGGTGCGGCGGGCGCGCCGCGGGGCGGTGAGGGCGCGCGGCGGGGCGGTGAGGGCGCGCGGCGGTGCGGTAAGGGCGCGCGGTGGGGGCGCGCGGCGGTCAGGGGTCAGCTGAGGGCGGTGGCGATCGCGCGGGCGGCGGCCAGCACCTCAGGGCCGATGGAGTCGACGTCCAGCGGGGCGAGCGCGACCACGCCGACGCTGGCCTCCAGGCCGGGTACGCCGAGCACCGGTGCGGCCACCCCGTACGCCCCGGCCTGCAACTCTCCGCTGCTGCTGAGCGGCTCGGCCACGCCGGCGCGACCGGCGAGGATCGCCCGTCCGGCCGCCCCCCGATCCAGTGGGTGTCGTGCCCCGGCCCGGTACGCGACGTGGAACGACGTCCAGCTCGGCTCGACCACGGCCAGGGCGACGCCCTCGCCACCTTCGACGACGGTCAGGTGTGCGGTCGCGCCGGCCTGCTCGGCGAGGCGGCGTAGCGCGGGCAGCGCACCCTCGGCGAGCAGCGGCTGGGCCCGCCGGGCCAGATGCAGCAACCCGGCACCGAGGCGCAGCCGACCGTCTCCGTCGCGACGCAGCATGCCGTGCCCGGTCAGCGCAGTGACCAGTCGGTAGACGGCGGCCCGGCCGATGCCGAGCCGATTCGCTGCCTCGGTGACGGTCAGACCGCCGGAGACCTCGGCGACCAGGTGCAGCAGCCGCAACCCCCGGTCCAGCGTCTGCGACGTCTCCCCGCCCCGCCCCGCAACCACATCGGCCGGCCGCACGCCAGCCTCAGCGCGCCCGTGGGCCGGGTCGGCCGGCCGCACGCCAGCCTCGGGCCGCCCGTGGGCCGCGTCGGGCGAGCCGGAGGCCCGCCCGGGGGCGGCGCCGGACCGCCCTCCACCTGCGCCGGCCGATCCGAAGGTCGCGTCGGTCGGCCCGGAAGCCCGGTGGAGGGCCGGGTCGGCGGGGGTGGTGGGGTTGGCTGGCGGGTCACCGGAGCCGCCGGAGCGTGCGGTCGCATCCACGCCTGGCAGCGTACGACCCGGCACCGGCGGACCCGGACAGGCACGGACAGCTACCCTTGTACGGTGACGCTACGCCTGTATGACACCGCCACCCGATCGGTGCGGGACTTCGTCCCGCGGGAAGCCGGCAAGGTGGGGGTCTACCTGTGTGGTCTCACCCTTCAGGCTCCGCCGCATATCGGTCACCTTCGCTCCGGCGTCAACTATGACGTCCTGCGCCGTTGGCTGTTGGCCGCCGGCTACGAGGTCACCTTCATTCGCAACCTGACCGACATCGACGACAAGATCCTGGTCAAGGCCGGCGAGCAGGGTCGTCCGTTCTGGTC
>NZ_JBEYSL010000105.1:0-15598 GCF_040642735.1 Micromonospora sp. NPDC047753
GGTCAGGCCGAAGTTCGACGGCATCCGGGCCAGCACGCCGTCGATGATCCGGATCAGGTTGGCCTGCGACGTGGACAGGGTGTTGATGTTGCCGCCCCGCAGTCGCGAGCCGAGGGGGCGCCGTGAGCGCGAGGAGTGAGGCGGGTTTGCGAGCCCCGCAGTCGCGAGCCGAGGTGGCGCCGTGACGGGCTGGGCGGGGTCGGTACTGGTTACCGGGACGGACACCGAGGTCGGCAAGACGGTGGTGACAGCGGCGATCGCGGCCGCCGCGCAGGCCGCCGGGCTGCGGGTGGCGGTGGTCAAACCGGGCCAGACCGGTACGGCCGGCGGTGAGCCCGGCGACGTGGACGCGGTGAACAGGTTGGCTGCGCCGCTGACCGGTCGGACCCTGGCCAGCTACCCGGATCCGCTCGCCCCGTTGGCTGCCGCGCGGGTCGCCGACCTGCCGCCGTTGGAGTTGTACGCGGCGGTGGACGCCGTCCGCGCGGAGGCCGACAAGCACGACCTCGTGTTGATCGAGGGCGCGGGTGGGTTGCTGGTTCCGATGGGGCTGCGGCCGTCGGGGGAGCCGTGGACGATGGCCGACCTGGCGGTGTCGCTCGGCGCGCCGGCGGTGGTGGTCGCCCGCGCCGGGTTGGGCACGCTCAACCACACCGCGTTGACCCTGGAGGCGTTGGACCGTAGGGCGGTGCCGGCCGGTGTGGTGATCGGCGCCTGGCCGGTCCGGCCGGAGCTGGTGCACTGGACGAACCTCACCGACCTGGTGCCGAACCTGCTCGGCGCGCTGCCCGACGGCGCGGGCGCGATGGACCCGGGCGTGTTCCGGCGGTCCGCGCCGGGTTGGCTCACCCCGGCCCTGCACGGGGTGCTGGACGACTGGCGGGTCTGGGCCGAGGAGAGCGGCTGAACACCTGACTTTCGTCGGTGTCCGCGCAGGTCGGGCGTGGGTAGCCTGACCGCCGTGCGGATCCTCGACTACCCGCCGCCGGGTTGGCTGCACCGGCGGCGTCGCCTGCTGCTGGACGTGCTGCTCTGGGCGGTGGTGGCCGCCCCGGTCGGCTACGCCGAGGCCAGCCCTCCCTATTCGCGGTACACGGTGCCGCTGCTGGTCGGCAAGCTGCTGCTGCTCGGTGTGGCGGTGGTGGCGACTCGACGTCAGCCGTTGGTCGCCCTGGTGCTGGCGGTGCTCGGGTCGCTGGTCGACGGCAACTTCGTGTTCGCCATTCCGGTCTTCAGCTATCTCGCCGGGCGGCGCAGCGCCACAGTGGGTCCGGCGATCGTGGTCTTCGTGCTGATCACGGCCGGTGGTACGGCGCTCAACCTGGGGTTCCTCGGCGCCGGCGCGGCCACCTGGTTCCTGCTCGCCTCGGTGCTGCTCTTCGCCGCCGTGTTCCCCTGGCTGGTCGGCCGGTACCGTCGCCAGCAGCAGGAGTTGACCGACGCCGGTCGCCGGCACGTCGACGCGCTGACCCGCGAACAGCGGGGTGCCGCCGAGCGGATCCGGCTGCGTGAGCGGGCCCGGATCGCCGGGGAGATGCACGACTCCCTCGGTCACGACCTCAGCCTGATCGCGTTGCGCGCCGCCGCCCTGGAGGTCGCCGCCGACCTTGACGACCGGCACCGGGCCGCGGCCGGGGAGTTGCGGGCCAGCGTCTCCGCCGCCACCGAGCGACTGCACGAGATCATCGGGGTGCTCCGCGAGGAGGCTGGCGCGTCGCTGCGCCCGAGCGGGGAGACGGTGGCCGACCTGGTCGACGGTGCCCGCGAGGCCGGCATGGTGGTACGGCTGGACGCCGCCCCGGCGGTCGCGGACCTACCGGCGATGACCTGTCACGCGGCGCACCGGATCGTCCGGGAGGCGCTCACCAACGCGGCCCGGTACGCGCCGGGTGCCCCGGTCGACGTGCGCCTCACCCGCGACGGTGACCGGGTCGAGGTGACAGTCGTCAACGACGCTCCGCCGGCCGGGCCGCTGCCCGCCCCGCCGTCGCAGGGCAGTGGGCTGCTCGCCCTCGCCGAGCGGGTCCGCCTCGCCGGTGGGACGCTCGACGCCGGCCGTCGGGCGGACGGCGGGTTCACGGTACGGGCGGTGTTGCCCGCCACCGCGGCGCCGCCCGAGGCGATCGGGTCGGTGGCCGACGTCGCGCCGACGTCATGGTCCGACGAGCGACCCGGCCCGGCAGAGCGGCCGGTGGACGCCGAGCGGCGGCTGCACGACGCCCGCCGGAAGGTTCGGCGCAGCCTGCTGGTGGCGCTCGTCGCCCCGGTCTGTTTCGCCCTGGTGCTCTCGTTCGTCTACTACCCGGTGGCGACCGCCGGGACGGTGCTGGACCGGGCGACATTCGACCAGATGCGTGTCGGCGCGGCCCGCTCGGAGCTGGTCGGGCTGCCCCGGCGGCAGTTGGAACGGTCGGCGGCTGTCGACCGGGCCGGCTGCGAGTACTACACCGACGGTAACTTTCCCCTCGCCGCGCCGACCTGGCGCCTCTGTTTCACCGATGGCCGGCTGGTCAGCAAGGAGTGGATCGCCTAGTGGACACCCACACCACGGGGACACCGCCGATCCGGGTGGTGCTGGCCGACGACGAGGCGATGATCCGGGCCGGCGTCCGGGCCATCCTCGCCAGCGACCCGGGCATCGAGGTGGTCGCCGAGGCCGGCGACGGGCACGCGGCGGTGGAACTGGTTCGTGCCCACCGCCCCCGGGTGGCGCTGCTGGACATCCGGATGCCGCGGTTGGACGGGTTGGCCGCCGCCGCCGAGATCCGCCGGGTCGTGCCGGACACCGCGACGATCATGCTGACCACGTTCGGCGAGGACGACCACGTGGCCCGGGCGCTCGGGCACGGTGCCAGCGGGTTCCTGCTCAAGGCCGGCGACCCGCGTGAGCTGATCGCCGGTGTGCACGCGGTCGCCGACGGTGGGGCGTACCTGTCGCCGAGGGTGGCCCGCCGGGTGATCGAGCTGGGGGCCGACCGGTTGGCCCGTCGACCCGCCGCCCGGGACCGTGCGGCCGGGCTGACCGAGCGGGAACGGGAGGTGCTGGCCCTGGTCGGGGCGGGTCTTTCCAATGCCGAGATCGCCCGCCGGCTGCACCTTGTGGAGGGCACCGTGAAGAGCTACCTGACCAGCATCTTCACCCGGCTGGACGTCCGCAACCGGGTGCAGGCGGCGATCCTGGCGTACGAGGCGGGGTTGGTCGACGGCTGAGCGGGGGCCGATCGGCCCCCGCTCAGCGCGGCCTGCCTTACGCGTCGCGTCGGCGCAACGCCGCCCGGCCCAGCAGCAGTGCGGCGGCGGCCCATCCGGCGAGCAGGAGCAGCCCGACCACTGGCGGGTACGGCTCGGTGTCGCCGGCCAGGAAGTGCCCGCCGGCCACGCCGGGGAACACGTCGGCGATCCGGTTCAGCACGTCGATGTCCGGCTCCTGGAGCGACAGCGGCACGATCATCAGGGTGGCGAGGAGGACGGTGAGCGTGAGCACCGCACTGCGTAGCGCGGCGCCGAGGCCCAGGGCGAGCACACCGACCAGCGCCAGGTAGGTCGCCACCGCCACGATGTCGCCAACCGTGTCGGCGGCGGGGGCGCTGCCCCACTCACCGAGCACCGGCCGGGCGACCAGGGCGCCGACGCCGCCGAGCAGCAGCCCGAGCGCGAAGGTGACCGCCCCGGCGACGGCGGCCTTGGCCAGCAGTACGCGACCGCGGGACGGGGTGCACTGCAGCGTCGTACGGATGGTGCCACTGGTGAACTCGGCGGTGATCGCGAGCAGGCCCAGCGCCAGCACCACGTACTGGGTCAACTCGACCGAGTCGATGAGCACGCTGCCGACGGTGACGATTCCCCGGTCGTCGGTCGGGTCGTCGTTGGTGTTGTCGTTGGCGGCGTAGATGGCCAGTTGACCGGCGCTGGCGGCCATCACCAGCAGCCCGGCCAGCGCCGTCCACCAGGTGCTCCGGACCGAGGAGAGCTTGGTCCACTCGGCGGCCACCGCGCCGTGTCGGGTGCTGGTGCTGGTGCTCATCGCGCCCCACCTCCGGTCGGGCCACCGGCGTACTCGACGCTGTCGGCGGTCAGCTCCATGAACGCCTGCTCCAGCGACGCGGCGTGTGCGCTCAGCTCGTGCAGTCGTACCCCCAGTTCGTGGGCCAGGTCGCCGACCTGGTCGGCGGTGGCGCCGGTGACGGTCAGCTCGTTCCGGGCGGCCGCCTCGACGCTCGCCCCGGTGGCCGTGAGGCGCGCGGCGAGCGCGGCCAGACCATCCGGGTGCGGGCTGCGGACTCGGACCGCGACAGTGCTGCGGGCGATCACCTCGCCGATCGGCTCGTCGGCGAGCAGTCGCCCCCGGCCGATCACCACGAGCTGGTCGGCGGTGAGCTGCATCTCGCTCATCAGGTGGCTGGACACGAAGATCGTCCGCCCCTCGTCGGCCAGTGAGCGCATCAACTGCCGCACCCAGCGCACCCCGTCCGGGTCGAGGCCGTTCACCGGCTCGTCGAACATCAGCACCGGCGGGTCGCCGAGCAGCGCGCCGGCGATGCCGAGCCGTTGGCCCATGCCGAGCGAGAGCGTCCGCCCCGGCTTGGCGGCGGCCCGCCCGTCCAGCCCGACGGTGTCCAGCACCTCGTCGACCCGGCGGGTCGGGATGCCGTTGCTGTGCGCCATGGCCCGCAGGTGCGCCCTGCCGGACCGGGCCGGGTGGATGGCCCGGGCGTCGAGCAGCGCGCCCACCTCGTGCAGCGGCCGGCGCAACTCCCGGTACGCGCGCCCGCCCACCAGGGCCTGCCCGGCGGTGGGACGGTCCAGCCCGAGGATCATCCGCATGGTGGTGGACTTGCCGGCACCGTTGGGGCCGAGGAAGCCGGTGACCCGGCCGGGCGCGATGTCGACTGTCAACGCGTCGACCGCGACGGTCGACCCGAACCGTTTCGTCAACCCACGTAATGTGATCATGCGCTGACGCTAGGCGAGCGAGCTGCCACGCCGCCGCGCCCGAACGGCACCACCCATCCCTGACTTTCGTCAGGTGGGTGGCGGGCTGATCACTGTACGTACTGCTCCAGCAGCGCCGGGGTGAGCCCGGCCCGGTGGATCGCCTTCAATGCCGCGAGCAGGTCGTCCATCAGCGCCGGTCGGAAGTGCATCAGCAGCACGTCGCCGGGTTGGATCACCTTCTCCGGGGTCTGGTAGCGCACCTTCCCCTCGTGGACGGTCTCGGTCCAGTGGAAGACCGCCTTCGCACCGCAGTCGTGTGCGGCCTTCAGCGTGCTGCTGTCATGCTCACCGAACGGTGGCCGGAACAGGGTGGGCCGCTTGCCGAACAGCTCCTCCAGCCTGTCGGCGGCACCGCAGATCTCCTGCTTCTGGTAGTCGTACGACCTGCCGGCCAGCGAGTTGTGGTGGATGGTGTGGTTCTCCACGACCCCGCCCACCGCCTCGATCTGCCGGAAGTAGTCGGTGTGCTCCGCCGCCGCTGGCGAGTTGAGGAACATCGTCACCGGGATACGCGCCTCCCAGATGAAGTCGATCA
Source organism: Micromonospora sp. NPDC047753 (assembly GCF_040642735.1). NCBI lineage: Bacteria > Bacillati > Actinomycetota > Actinomycetes > Micromonosporales > Micromonosporaceae > Micromonospora > Micromonospora sp. NPDC047753. The sequence goes on from NZ_JBEYSL010000105.1 coordinate 5,531, forward strand.
CTCCCGGCGGGCGGGCCAGCCCACCGTCGTCGATGGTGATGAAGGCGACCTTCTGGTCGGTCGGCAGGCGATGCCAGAACGCGGCCGAACCGGTGGTGGGCAGCGGTACCGGTTGCGGCAGTGGTGCCTCGGGGAACGTCGGCACCTGGGACACGTACCAGGCCAGGCTCTTGAACGCGGGCTTCGCGGTCGGGGACGGCGAGGCCGAGGGGGTCGCCGCCGGGACGGACGGAGTCGGCGTGGCCGCGGCGACCTGCCGAGCGTGCGCCGGGTGGCTCGGGCCGACTGTGCAGGCAGTCAACGCCAGCAGGGCCAGAAACGTTACGACGGCAGGAATCCGACGGGTGGGGGTGGCTGACACGCCCGGAAACATACCGAGCGGATGTCAGGATCCGGTCAGCCCGGTGTCCGCGGTGCGGCGGCGGACCACGAACGCGTCAGGCATCCGGAAGGTGAGATTGTCCGGGCACCAGGGCGGACGGAGCACTGTCACCCTGTCCAGCAGCGGCGCGGCCTCGGCCACCACCACGGCCGCCTCCATCCGGGCCAGCACGTCCCCGACGCAGCGGTGCGCGCCCGCCCCGAACGCCAGGTGCCGGCGTGATCCACGCTGGCCCGGCCGGAACTCGTCGGGCGACTCCACGACCGCCGGGTCCCGACCGGCGCGGCCCAGCCACAGCACGAGGCTGCTGCCCGCCGGCACCCGCGTGCCGCCCAGCGTGCTCTCCGTCGCCGCCATCCGCCGCCAGGTGACGATCGGTGGTTCCAGCCGCAACCCCTCCTCCACCACGTCGGCCACCGCGACCTCGCCGCTGCGCAGGCCGGCCCGGACGACCGGCTCGTCGGCCAGCCGGTGCAGGAGCAGGGTGAGGAACTGCGAGGTGGTCTCCTGCCCGGCGACCAAGAGGAAGAAGAGCGCGCCGACCACCACGTCGGGCGGGTGCCCGGCCGCCCGCAGCTCGGCGGCCAGACCGCCACCGCCGGCCGCGAAGTCACGCAGCACGCTGTGGAACCGGCCCACCTCGGTGGCGAGCGCCAGCTGCCGGTCGGGATCCAGTGGTGCCCAGAACAACTCCAGCGCGGCGCGGGCGAACTCCTTGACCGCGCCGACCGGCGCGTCCGGCAACTCGACCAGCCGGGCCAGCACCAGCAGCGGCAGGTCGGCGGCGAGGTCCGCGTACAGGTCGACAGGCGAGCCGGCGTCGAGCGCGGCGCCGATCCGGGCGACCCGGTCGCGCACCAGCGCGGTGAGCCAGGGCCGTTGCGCGGCCACCCGGGCCGGGTGCAACGCCTCCGCGACGATGGCCCGGATCTGCGGATGGCTGGCGCCCGAGTTGTTCGCCAGGGTCGGCGGTAGCCGGAACCGGTGCCCGGCGAGCACCCGCAGCGCGGTCACCGGCATCGGAGTCACCGCGTCCAGCGCGTTGTCCGGTCGGTAGGTGACCGGGTCGGCGAGGACCTCGCGGACCAGCGCGTGCCGGGTCACGACCAGGTGGGTGCCGCCGACGTGGTCCGGCACCCGGGCCACGTCCGGCCATGCGGGGTCGGCCACCTGCGCCCAGCTGCGGAACAGCACCCGGACACGCTAGCCGGAGGCCCCCGGCAGCCCGGCGCGTAGCCGCCAGACGGTGGTGCGCTTCACCCGTACACTCTCCAACGCCTCCGGCACCGGCACGTCGTACCCGGCCACCTCGTCGAAGCGGTCCCGGGGCAGGAACGCCCGGCCGGGGTCACCGACGAGCGCCGGCGCGCCGGCCCGGGCGGCACGCAGCAGGAACCGCAGGACCCGGCGGGCCATCGCCTCGCTGTAGAAGACGTCTCCGGCGAGCACCACCTCGGCGTCCCCGGCGTCGCCGTCGAGGATGTCGCCGAACTCGGCGTCGACGCGTACCCCGTTGGCCTCCGCATTGAGGGCGACCGCCGCGACCGCCAACTCGTCCACCTCGACGGCCCGCACGGACGCCGCGCCGGCGCGGGCCGCGGCGATGGCCACCAGGCCGGAGCCGGAGGCGAGGTCGAGCACCCGCCGGCCGGCGACCAGCTCCGGGTGGTCGGTGACGTAACGGGCCAGGGCCTGCCCGCCGGCCCACGCGAACGCCCAGAACGGCGGTGGCCGGTCGCTGGAGAACTCGCCCTCGGTCAGCTCCCACAGGCCGATCGGCTCGTCCGCCTGGTGCAGCCGCACCTCAGGTACGAAGGGGACCGGGGCCAGCCGGGCGTGCAGCCGGACGAACGTGCTGGAGAGCTCGGACACGGCGTGATTGTCCCAGCGGCCCGACTCCCGGCGTGTCGCGGGGGAGTGGTGACCGGTTCACCACGGTCGGTGAAAACCCACCCCGTCCTTGCCGTCCGGTGCGAACACACCCGTCTGGTCGGTGCCGTCCCCCGCTTCTAGCGTTGCGGGGTGGAGGCGACCGAACGGAGGACGGCGGTGGTGACGGTGTGGCGGTATGCGCTGAGGGCAGGGGTGGTGCTGGCCTGTCTGAGCGGGGTGGAGCTGGCGGCGGCTGCCCCGGCACAGGCGGCCTTCACCACCGAGATGAGCGGCCTGCCGGGACGGTTCACCGCCGGTGAGCAGGTGCGGACGATCTCCGCGGTGGTCTCCCAGACGGACCGGCGCGCCAGGTGCGCGAAGGTGCGCTGGTCGATGGTGCTCAGCGTGCAGGGCGGCCTGCGGCTCGACCAGGTGAAGATGGACCGGGTGGAGGAGACCGGCGACTTTCCGCTGCAGATCCGCACCGAGGGTGACACCGCCCGGCTGACCGACCGGCAACTCGACCCGGGCACGCTCTGCCCGGGCCGTACTGTCACGGCCCGCTACCGGGTGGCCTTCGCCGAGGACGTCACCCAGGGGCGGGTCACCCTCGCCGCCGAGGCGTACGACGCCAACCTGCGCCTGCTTGCCCGGCAGACCGCCACCCGCTCGGTGGTGGGGGTGGGCGGCGTACCAACCAGCACCCCGAAGCCGACGAAGACCCCGCCGGAGCCCACCGAATCCGCCAGCGTTCCGACCGAGGACGAGAGCACGGCGACGGAGGAGGCGGTCGCGGAGTACCCGGCCGACGCCGCGCCACCGGCGGCCAACCGCCCGGTCTCGCAGTCTGGCGCGTTCGGCGTGGTGCAGGCCGCGTTTCTCCTCGGCGGGCTGCTGCTCTTCCTCGGGGTGGGGCTGCTGCTGCGGCTGCGGCACCTGACCCGGGCCGCGCCCGGGGACGCCGACGGGGGCGACGATCCCCCGGTGGACCGGCGCTGGGAGCGCCCGGCCGTCGCCGACCCGTGGAGTCGAGCGCACCGTTGATCGAAAGTCCGCGAGGGGAGCCGTGCGGCGGTAGCGCGGACCCGCGCTGATCGGGGGTTGGTGGGGCCGGCGGAGATCCGCCGGCCCCACCGTGTCACTTCGAGAACGCCTGGAACTCGGCGATCCGGACCTGGCTCCGGGCCGGGCTGGCGGTCGCGCAGTCCGTCGTCGTGGCCGGGTCGTCGTCCTGCTCGCCCGCGTAGTTCGGGCCGCCGGTGCACTGGCTCGCCAGCACCTCGAGACGCAGGTGGGTGGCGAGGGTGGTGGGTACCGCGAACGTCCGGAGGTTGATGTCGCGGCTGTACGCCCGGTACGCCCCGCCGGGGAACGCGTCCCCCGCGCTGGTGTAGATGCGCTGCCAACGCGCCGGATCCGCGCAGTCGGTGGTCGTCGCGTTGCAGGCGGACACCGCGAACGAGCGCAGGGCACTGAGTGCGTTCTGCGCGCCGGTGTCGGCGTCGCCGGTGATCGCCGGGCGCAGCATCGCGCTGACGTTCACCCGCTTGACCGTCTGCGGGGCGTCGCCCGCCAGCGCCACTGTGAGCTGCCGGCCGGCGACCCCGTCCAGGGACGCCCAGTTCGTCGCCTCGGTGTCGTCGACGACCCGGTCCAGGTTGACCCCGTCGCCGGTGACGGTGGCGCCGGACGCGGTGGAGGCGAGGTTGCGGCTCATCCGCAGGTCGACGTACCCGTCCTGGCCGGCTCGGGCGACCACGCTGAGCCGCTGGTGCCCGAACCCGGGGGCCACGGCGAGCAGGTCGTACGTGCCGGCCACCATCTCCACGGTGTCCGGGATCGGCGTCGCCGGGTCGGTGTCGGCCACCGGCACGGCCCGGGCCTCGTACGCCCCCACGTACACCCGGATCGGCGCTTCGGCGCTGTCTCCGCGCGGGCGCAGGGTGAGCGTCGCGTTGCCACCGCGCGGCGAGGCGAAACTCGGCGTCGGGTCGGTGTCGCCGGCACCGTTCGTGGCGGCGTCCCGGCCCATTCCGGAGCGGGCGAACTCGGCCCAGATGAGGTCCTGGTTCGCGCCGCCGAAGCGGAGCAGGTCGGCGGTGAGCATGTTGTCGCGCATGTCGAGCATGCTGACCTGGCTGGCGGCCTGGAGCAGGAACGAGTCGAAGACCAGCTGTGACCAGCGCCGGTTGCCCGGGCACTGATCTGCCGCGACCTTGCCCAGCGCGCAGTCGAGCTGCCGTTGCGGGGTGCCGAGGCCGTACCGCTTGACCAGGGCGGAGCGGACCCGGAAGTTGGTGGCGCCCCAGATCTCCCCGTCGGCGTGCACGGCCGGACCGGCGGTGTTGTAGCCGATGTCGGAGTAGTTGAGCGGGCTTCGGCTCAGGTCGTAGTTGCGGATGCCGCTGACCAGGTTGCCGGTGACGTAGCCGCCCGTGATGAAGGGCGTCTCGCCGGGCGCGCGCAGCCCGTGCTGGAAGAGGTACTCGGCGGCGAGCAGGTCGCCCCAGGACTCACCCATCGACCCGCCCTGGTGGCCGCTGATCCCGCTGTCCGGGCCGGCGATCATCCGGTTGGTGATCGCGTGGGTGTACTCGTGGCCGATCACCGTCATGTCGTAGTCGCCGTCCACGCACGGCGGGTACGGCCCACCGGCCTGCGGCTGCCAGAGGTACATGTTGGTGGTCGGCGGCAACCCGTCGCGCGGGGTGCCCTGGTTGGCGTTGTTCCGGTTGCCGGTCAGCGCGCCCTGTTGGGCGCGGCCCTGCTCGGCGTCACCGCCCAGGCCGGACGGGGTGAGGTTGACCGCCTGGAGGTTCCACGCCGACTCGGTGAAGCCCAACTGGTACGACCAGTCGTGCATCCGGTTGTGCATGGCGAAGAGGTTGGCGATCGACGCGTCCGCGTCGTTGCGCTGCGCGGAGGTGAACACGCCCGGGTTGCACCGCGCCTGGTGCCACTGGTCGGTGAACTGGTACTCGTAGCGGCGCTCCGGGCTGGTGGGGGCCGGCACGACCGGGGTGCTCGCACCCCAGGACAGCACGGTGTTGGCCGAGTTGCCGCGCGAGGTGAAGGTCGGCGTACCGGTGGCCGCGTCGACGTCCCACGGTTGGCCGGTGGCCGGGTCGCGGAAGGCGGCCTGGCAGCCGGGGGCCGGGTCGCCGCACCAGCGCACCCGGGGGTCCTGCCCGGGGCCGAGGTCGCGAGGCGGGGTGGCCGGGAAGACCGCCCAGCTCGGGTTGTCGGAGTCGAAGTCGACGAGATCCTCGCGGACCAGCACCTGCCCGGTGCTGCCATCCACGTAGCTGGTGAACGCGGCCGGGTGCTCGGTGTCCGCGCCGATCATGGTCACCTCGTAGGCGGCCCGTGGCCCGTCCAGCGGGGTGGGCACGGCCACCGACCGGATGGTGTGGCTGGCCACCGCGTCGGCGGTCAGCTTGGCGTCGGCGAGCGCGGCGGCGTACGCCTGCTCCGCGGTGCGGGTGGCCGGCGCCGGCGCGCTGGTGTCGCGAGCCAGCGAGGAGCTGACCGAGAGCACCGCGCCGTCGGCGACCGCGAGGGTGACGAGGCCGTCCGGCCCCGCGGGCAGGTCGCCGAAGCGTTGGCGGAGGGTGACGACGGTGCCGCTACCGATCGGTCGGACCAGCACCCGTTCCATGCTGGCCACCGTGGCGGCGTCCATGCCGAACAGGTCCTGGTTGGCGGCCAGGTAGGCGCGGGCGGCGGCCTCCGGGTCGGCGGGCAGCCCGCTGGCCAGCGGGGTGCGGCCGGGGCCGAGCGCCTGTGGGGTGCCGAGCCGGTTCCACCGGACGTCGGGGTCGACGGCGCGGGCCAGGCCGCGTTGGCGGGCGTCGGGTGCCGCCGTACCGGCGCGGTTGTCGGCGTCGGCGGGGGTGTGCCCCTCGGCGAACGGCCCGGACCGACGCTCGGTGGATGTCGCGCCGCCGGTGGGGGCTGCGGTGCTCACGCCGGTGGGGAGCAGCGCGGCGACCGTCGCCGTCGTCGCCAGGATGGCGATGAGCCGGCGTCGACGCCGGCTCATCGGGGGTGACCACTCCGGTTGTGGCACGGGACCTCCTCGTGGGAGCGGGATGGCCGGCGAGTCGCCGACCACAGATGCGCGGTGACGCATGCGCATCTGTGGATATCAGTCTCCCGAGGTCACGGCAAGGTCCGGAGCCGCTGTCGCACCAACAGATCGAGATTCGTTCAGGCGCTCGGCGCCCAGTCGGGGTCGCGGCCGAAAGCGGCCAGCAGGTGGTCCTGCTCGTCGGCGTCGTCGGGCACCTGTACGCCGGTGTGGACCAGGTTGTTGCGCCGGTAGGCGTCGATCTGGCCGGCGAACCACTGGGCGGCGGCGTGCACCGCGTCCGGGTCGAGCCGTGGCTGCGCGCCGATCGCCACCGCCACGTCCCAGCCGTGCACGAGGTGCTCGGCGAGGAGTTGCCGGAGGTACTCGGTGGCCGGGGTTTCGCCGCCGGAGAGGTGCACGGTGCGATCGATCGCGCCGGGGTGGGTGGCGGCGATCTCGGCCTGCGCGGCGGCCTCCCGAGCCGTCGCGATCGGGTCGGCGCCGAGTTGGTCACCGTCGAGCCGGTCGCCGACCTCGTCGATGGTCCGGCCGGCAAGCAGCGGAACGCTCCACCGGTCCTCGGTCACCACGTGGTTGACAAGGGTGCGGAGGTCCCAGTCCGAGCAGGGTGTCGGATCGGACCACTGGCCGGGCTCGATCTGATCCACCCGGTCGATGAATTCGGCCAGGCTCCGGCGGTACGCCTCCAAGAGGTCCATGCCGCCGATTGTTCCGGTCGACGGGGCGGACTGAGTCCGTTTTGCCCGGCTCGGTGCTGGCTACCCCAGCTCAGTCGAGGTCGGCCGGGTCCAGGCCGAGCTCTCGGGCGGTGACCAGCCGGACCCACTCGCCGAACTGGCGGCGGGAGATCACCCGGTCGTGCACGGCGAGTTGGACGGCGAGGCCGTCCATCACCGCGCTGATCCGCCACGCGGCCCCGTCGGCGTCGGCGCACTGGAAGGTGCCGTCGGCCACCCCGGCGGTGATCACCGCGGCCAGGTCCTGTCGCCAGCGCAGGTCCAGCCGCCGGGAGACCTTCTCCAACTCCGGGGTACGCAGCGACTCGGACCAGCCGTCGATCCACATGGACCAGGAGGTCGCCCGCCCGGCCGGGGTGTAGAGCTTGAGGATCCGGCGGAGCTTGGTCAGCGGTGCGGCCGAGGAACGGGTCACCGCGTCGAGCCGGGCCAGATCCTGCTCGACCGCGTACGCGAAGGCCTGCGCGAGCAGCCGTTCCTTGGTGGCGAAGTGGTAGAAGACCAACGCCTGACTCACGCCCGCGGCATTCGCCACGTCCGCTGTCCGGGTGTTGGCCAGCCCGCGCTCCACGATCACGTCGCAGGCGGTGCGCAGCAGGGCATCCAGGCGGATCTCGGCCGCACGTCTCGTCACGACCGTTACCGTAGCCCATCCGACTGAACACGAACAGTTACCACCACGCGCCGATCCACGCCGTGGCAGTCGGAAGCCGGACACTTCTTTCGGGTGTCGTCGGTCGTTCCACGGAGAGTGTTCACCGAGGTCCGCTGCCCGGTGCCGGGTCGTCGAGACGTCGATGGTCAGGTATGCGACGCGATGATGACGATCATTGCCGAGGAATGTCGGAGTGTGACGGTCAGTGCCGGATTCAGACACCAGGTCAGCCACCTAGGAAGCCGGCCGGGGGTGACTCCGCTCCAGCCCCGGCCACCCCGGACGCGCCGAGGCGACCCCGAGTTGGCAGTCAAACACCTACTCGGCTAAAGTTCTCATCCGTCACCCGGGAACATCCGGGGGCGTGCGGACGTAGCGCAGCTGGTAGCGCATCACCTTGCCAAGGTGAGGGTCGCGGGTTCGAATCCCGTCGTCCGCTCGGAGCTGCCGCCACGTATGACGGGGGCAACCTCGGTGGGGTGGCCGAGAGGCGAGGCAACGGCCTGCAAAGCCGTGTACGCGGGTTCAAATCCCGTCCCCACCTCGGCAACAAGCACGGGCGATTGGCGCAGTGGGAGCGCGCTTCCTTGACACGGAAGAGGTCACTGGTTCAAACCCAGTATCGCCCACCAGAGGAGAACGGCTCGTCACCGGAAGACCGGTGACGAGCCGTTTCGCTTGTGGTGCCACGTCATCAGTCGACGCTGAGCCGGTAGCCGACGCCTCGTACGGTGTGCACGCGCAGGGCGTCGTCGACGGCGTGCAGTTTGCGACGTAACCGCTTCACTGCCGAGTGCAGGCTCGACGTGTCGCCGAGGAACGCGCAGCCCCAGACCGATTCGAAGAGCCGCTGGTACGTCCAGACTCCGACCGGTGCGGTGGCGAGTTGAGTGAGCAGGTTGCGTTCGAGTCGGGTCAGGCTCAGCCGTTCTCCGCGCCACGTCACCACGTGGTCGAGCGGGTAGATCTCAAGGTCACGCAGGCTGATCCGTTTCGAGGTCGCAGCAGGGGCGGGCGCGGCGGCGGCCCTCGGTGCGGCGGTGGCCTTCACCGCGGGGGCGGGTTCGGCGGCGGCTTCGGGGGCGGGTTCGGCGGCGGCTTCGAGGGCGGCGGCTGACGCGCCAACGGTGCCGGGCGCGGTGGGGCTGAGGAGTGCGGCCGGCCCGTTGACCATGGGCGGGCCGATCATCGCCTGCAACTCGGCGAGGTCGGTGCAGATGACCAGAGTGCCGAGCCCGTCGAGTCGCCGCACCATTCGCTCGCGTACCGACACGTCAGCGCTCACGCAGAATACGAGGGACAAATCGTCGACCATCGTTCCCCTTCCCCAGGTGCCACAGGAAAGACAACGCTGTCTGACCGCCGTAGTCAATGGTTTCGCCGGCAACCATCGCCTTCCGGCCCGCACCATCCAAAGATCGCGCTGGATCCTGGATGTAGTGGTATCGCACCGTCGATGAGGCCACTACATCCAGGATCCAGCACGATCATGGCGGCGGGGCGGCGGGGCGGCGGGGCGGCAGGCGGCAGGCGGCGGCGGGCGGCGGGCGGCGCGGGGCCGGTTCAGAAGGTCAACAGGCGGAACTCGCCCACCGGCCGGAAGCCGAGGCTGCGGTAGACCGACTCACCGACGGCCGACGAGGTGAGTGCGGCGGTGCGGACGCCCCGCTCGGCAGCCAGTTCGAGGGCGGCCCTGGTCATGGCCGCGCCGATGCCTCTGCGACGCTGCTCCGGCTGGGTGCCGACGAAGTAGAGGGTGACCAGACCGTGGCTGATCCAGGCGACGGCCGTCGCGACGATCCGACCGTCATCGAGGCGGCCGGCCAGCCGCAACGCTGTGCCCTCTCCGGTGAATGCCTTCTCCCGTTCGATCGTCGCCGCCACACCGTCCGCTGGGATTCCGGACACCCGGGCATAGGCCGGGACGAACGTGGTGAGGTCGGTGGTCTCGGCGATCCGCACACCGACCGGAGTCGGCACCTCCGCCACCGCCGCGATCCCCACGGTCATGATCGGCATCCGGGCGACCTGCGCGGCGCCGAGGGAGACCAGGCCGTCCGCGGTGCCGGCGTCGCTGTCCGGGCCGACCCACCAGATCCGGGGTACGCCGTGCAGGCGCTTCCGGGCCTCGCTGAGCGCGTCCTGCGGTGTGCGCCCGACCACCCGCAGCACGCCGTTGAGGGGTGCGTGCGGCACCTCACTGCGGTAGGTCGGGAGGTCCGGCCCGCCGGCGACGCCGATGTTCCAACCGAGCAGGTACGCCCGGTGCGCGGCCAGCACCGTGTCGAGAGGCTCCATGATCTGGATCGTAACGCGGGGGCGGCAACCC
>NZ_JBEYSL010000106.1:0-15595 GCF_040642735.1 Micromonospora sp. NPDC047753
AACTCGGTGCCCGGGGCGTACCGCTCGCGGGATGCCGCGAAGGTCAGCCAGTCGGTGATCCGGGGGGCCGGCCAGCCCGGCAGGGTGGTCATCCCGTCGCGGATCACGTGGCTCAGCTCGACCAGCCGGCGTTCGGCGCCGGATCCGTCGACCGCGACACCCCGGCCGCCCTTGTGCGGCTCCTCGATGATCGTCCTGGCGCTGATCCGGACGTCGGCGACCATCAGCAGCCCGAGGTGCCGGACGAACAACGCCGCGAGGTCGTCGTCGGTGATCTCCCGACCGGGAATGTCCAGCCGGAACCCCTCGGTACGCAGCCCGCCGCCGTTGGCGAAGCTCACCTCCGCGTCGAACTGTGCCCGCCACTGCTCACCCATGCCGAAACCCGACCACGCCATCCGGCGACCGTCAAGATCCGCGAGGCACAAGGCAGGCCGCCGGGTGTCCGGCCCGGCGGGATCCGCGGGCCGGTCCGGCCGGGTCCGTGAAGAGCAGGCCGGTCCGGCCGGGTCCGAGAAGATCCGCTCAATTGCAGGGAAAGTGCTGCCTCGGCGCGCTGTGACGCCGCAAGTTCCCCGAAGTTGAGCGGATCTTGTCGCGAAGGAGGCGCGGGGCGCGGGGCGACGCGCCGTAGTGGCGTCGGACCTCGGCGGAAGGGGGTGGCTGTCGGTCGACGGAGCTAGGCTTGTCGTCGCGCCCCCCCGTCCGGCTGGACGAGGGGCCGCCGTCGTGTGCGTCGACTCCCCGGGAAGGATTTCCCTTGCTCACCGGTCTGTTCACCGCCGCCCTGGCCGACCCCGGGCTGGCCCGGGCGCGTGACCTGGCGCGCTCCGGTGCCGCCCAGGTCGACGGCCTCGACATCACCGCTCCGGCGGCACTGCGCCCGTTCGCCGTCGCGGCGGTCGCCGCGGACAACGACGGCGCCGGGCGACCGGTGCTGGCGGTGACCGCCACCACCCGGGAGGCCGACGACCTGGCCGCCGCGCTGGGCGGGTTGCTGCCTGCCGAACAGGTGGTCGTCTTCCCCCCCTGGGAGACGCTGCCGCACGAGCGGCTGTCCCCCCGCTCCGACACGGTCGGCCGGCGGCTGGCCGTGCTGCGCCGGCTGGCGCACCCGGAGGCCAGCGACGCGCACGGCGGCACCGGGCCACTGCGAGTGGTCGTGGCCCCGGTCCGTTCGCTACTCCAGCCGCAGCTGAAGGGGCTCGGCGATCTGGAGCCGGTGCAGCTCGCCGCCGGCGAGGAGGCGGACCTGGAAGAGGTCGCCCGCCGGCTGATCGACATGGCGTACGCCCGGGTCGACCTGGTCACCAAGCGCGGCGAGTTCGCGGTGCGCGGCGGCATCCTCGACGTCTTCCCGCCCACCGACGAGCACCCGTCCCGGGTCGAGTTCTGGGGCGACGAGGTGGAGGAGATCCGCACCTTCGCCGTCGCCGACCAGCGGACCATCGAACAGGTACCGCTGCTCTGGGCACCGCCCTGCCGCGAGCTGCTGCTCACCCCGGCCGTCCGCGACCGGGCCGCCGCGCTCGCCGAGCAGCACCCCGAGCTGGCCGAGATCCTCGACAAACTGGCCGAGGGCATCCCGGTGGAGGGGATGGAGTCGCTGGCCCCGGTGCTGGTCGGCCCCGACTCGCTGGAGCTGCTGCTGGACGCCATGCCGGCCGGCACCCACGTCCTGCTCTGCGACCCGGAGCGGATCCGCACGCGGGCGCACGACCTGGTGCGCACATCGGAGGAGTTCTTGCAGGCCAGCTGGGCCGCCGCGGCGGTCGGCGGCCAGGCCCCGGTGGACGTCGGCGCCGCCGCCTTCCGCACCCTCGGCGAGGTACGCGCCGCCGCGGGCAAGCTCGGTCAGCCGTGGTGGACGCTGTCCCCGTTCGGATTGGTGGAGGGGGAGACCGCCGAGACGAGGCAGCCCTGGGAGGACGCGCCCGAACAGGCCGCGGTCACCCCGGATGACGCCATCGCGGTGACCCTCGCCGCCCAACCGGCGCCGCTCTATCACGGCGAGACCTCGCGGGTGGTGGAGGACCTCAAGCGCTGGGCCGGCGAGGGTTGGTCGATCGCGTTGGTCTTCGAGGGGCACGGCCCCGCCCAGCGGGCGGTGGAGGTGCTGCGCGACGCCGGCCTGGGTGCCCGGTTGACCGAGGAGGTGCCGACCGCGCCCGTCCCCGGCGAGCTGGTGGTCACCTGCGGTGCGCTGAGCAGCGGGTTCGTCGACGAGGCGTCCCGCTTCGTGCTGCTCACCGGCAACGACGTGACCGGCGGTCGGGGCACTTCGACGCGGGACATGCGCAAGATGCCGAGCCGGCGGCGCAACACCATCGACCCGCTGGAGTTGAAGACCGGCGACCACGTGGTGCACGAGCAGCACGGCATCGGCCGCTACGTCGAGCTGGTGCAGCGCACCGTCAACGGCGCCAGCCGGGAATACCTCGTCATCGAGTACGCGGCCAGCAAGCGGGGCCAGCCCGGCGACCGGTTGTTCGTCCCGACCGACCAGCTCGATCAGCTCTCCCGCTACGTGGGCGGCGAGCAGCCGACCCTGCACAAGATGGGCGGCTCGGACTGGCAGAAGTCCAAGGCCCGGGCCCGCAAGGCGGTCCGGGAGATCGCCGCGCAGCTCATCCAGCTCTACGCCGCGCGCAAGGCGTCCAAGGGGCACTCGTTCGGTCCGGACACCCCGTGGCAGCGGGAGCTGGAGGACGCCTTCCCCTGGCAGGAGACGCCGGACCAGCTCGCCGCGATCGACGAGGTCAAGCGGGACATGGAGCAGACCGTCCCGATGGACCGGCTGATCTGCGGTGATGTCGGTTACGGCAAGACCGAGATCGCGGTCCGGGCGGCGTTCAAGGCGGTGCAGGACGGCAAGCAGGTGGCGGTGCTGGTGCCGACCACCCTGCTGGTTCAGCAGCACTACAACACGTTCGCCGAGCGGATGAGTCAGTTCCCGGTCCAGATCCGGCAGCTGTCCCGGTTCCAGACGGCGAAGGAGACCGAGCGCACGATGGAGATGGTCGCCGACGGCACCGTCGACATCGTCATCGGTACGCACCGGCTGTTGCAGACGGCGACCCGCTTCAAGCAGCTGGGTCTGGTGATCGTCGACGAGGAGCAGCGCTTCGGTGTCGAGCACAAGGAGCACCTGAAGACGCTGCGCGCGTCGGTCGACGTGCTCAGCATGTCGGCCACCCCGATCCCGCGCACCCTGGAGATGGCGATCACCGGCATCCGGGAGATGTCCACCATCGCCACCCCGCCGGAGGAGCGGCACCCGGTGCTCACCTTCGTCGGCGCGCAGGACGACCGGCAGGTGGCCGCGTCCATCCACCGTGAGCTGCTCCGCGACGGGCAGGTCTTCTACCTGCACAACCGGGTCGAGTCGATCGACCGGGCGGCACGGCGGCTGCGGGAGCTGGTGCCCGAGGCGCGGGTCGCGGTGGCGCACGGCCAGATGGGCGAGGACGCCCTGGAGAAGGTCATGGTCGGCTTCTGGGAGAAGGAGTTCGACGTCCTGGTCTGCACCACGATCGTCGAGTCGGGCATCGACATCCCGAACGCCAACACGCTGATCGTGGAGCGGGCCGACCTGCTCGGCCTGGCCCAGCTGCACCAGATCAGGGGCCGGGTCGGCCGGGGCCGGGAGCGGGCGTACGCCTACTTCCTCTACCCGCCGGAGAAGCCGCTCACCGAGCACGCCCACGAGCGGTTGGCGACCATCGCCCAGCACACCGAGTTGGGCGCCGGCATGTACGTGGCGATGAAGGACCTGGAGATCCGGGGCGCCGGCAACCTGCTCGGTGGCGAGCAGTCCGGGCACATCGAGGGCGTCGGCTTCGACCTGTACGTGCGGATGGTCGGCGAGGCGGTCTCCGCGTTCAAGGGTGAGCGGCCGGAGGAGGAGACCGACGTCAAGATCGACCTGCCGGTCGACGCGCACCTGCCACACGACTACGTGAGCGTGGAGCGGCTTCGCCTGGAGATGTACCGCAAGCTCGCCGAGGCTCGCGACGAGGAGCGGCTGGGCGAGGTGATCGCCGAGATGACCGACCGGTACGGCGAGCCGCCGGCCCCGGTGCAGAACCTCGTGGAGGTGGCCCGGTTCCGTCTGCTGGCCCGTCGCTACGGCCTGACCGACGTGTCCATGCAGGGCAAGCACGTACGGTTCGGCCCGCTGCCCCTACCGGACTCGAAGCAGTTGCGGCTCAAGCGCTACCACCCGGATGCCGTCTACAAGCTGGCCACCGACCAGGTCAGCGTGCCCCGACCGACCACCCGTCGGATCGGTGGCGAGCCGCTGCGTGACCAGGCGCTGCTCCAGTGGTGCGCGCAACTGCTCTCCGATGTGCTCGGTGCTCCCGCCCCACTCGCCGTCGCCGCGAGCGCCTGAGCCGGCGGCGTGCTCTCGACCAGGGACGGTCAGCCCATCGACGCCGTCCCTGGTCGTGGGGTGAGCGAAGGTGGGGGGTGTCACAACCCGGGGTGACGGCGTGAGAGAGTGACGGCTATGCGTGCTCGCCGTCTTGCCGTCGTCGCCACTGTGGCGCTCGGCCTCGTCGCCCTCTCCGGTTGCCGTGCTGAGCCTGGTATCGCCGCTTACATCGGTGACCAGCGCATCACCGACGTTCAGGTCTCCACCGCGATGAAGGACCTGCGGACGAAGAACCCGGCGCCGGAGTCTTCCGCCAGTGGGCAGCCCGGGGCGTCGCAACCGACCCTGCCCAAGGTGGCCGACGTGGTTCGGACCATGGTGCTGACCAAGGTGTGCGAGAAGCTCTCCGCCGAGAAGAACTACCAGCCGCGCGGCCAGGTGGCTGCCGACCAGGCCGCCCAGCAGCTCGGTCTCGACCCGGAGACCGGGCACGTGCGGGAGGTGGCGAAGCTCTTCACCTGTCTGTCCGGGTTGCCGGCCGAGCCGGTCGAGCCGACCAAGGAGGAGATCGCCGACGTGATCGCCGCCGGTCGTGCGGCCGGCAAGATCCCCGCTGAGGTGACCGATGAGGCCGCCGCCCAGCAGCTCGACGGTGAGCAGCTGCGCGGTGCGCTGGCGACCAAGAGGATCCTGGCCGAGGCGGCCGGTCGTTACGACGTCACTGTCAGCCCTCGGTACCGTCCGCTTGAGTTCCCGCTGCTCAGCTTCGCCGGTGACGCACCCGCCGTGAGCGTGCCGCTGGGTGAGCCGGGCTCCGACGCGGTCACCGACATTTCCACCCCGGAGGGGCCGACCGGGGCACCGGAGGCCGAGGGCACGGCCAGCTGAGCATGACGGCACGGATCGTCCTCCTGGTCACCTCACCCCGGTTGCCCGCCGGCCTGTTGACGGCTGCGGCCTGGGACGTCGTACGCCAGCACCCGGTGTTGGCCGGCGCGGACAGCGAGTTGACCACTGCCATTCGCCAGGAGGGCGCCGAGGTCACAGTGGTGGACGGCCCGGCGACGCAGCCGTTGCTGGACGCGGTGGCGACGCACGGCACTGTGGTGTGGCTGGCCGGTCCGGCGGGTGACGAGGCGTTGGCCCGGGAGTTGGGTCTGCGGCTGGCCCGGCAGCCGGGGTTGGCCGAGATGGAGTTGATGTACGGCTCGTGGGATCCGCCGGGTGCCCGGCTGCTCGACGCGGTGGCCGTGCTGGATCGACTGGCCTCTCCGGGTGGTGACCCGTGGAAGCGGGCGCAGACGCACCGCAGCCTCGCCGGTTACCTGCTGGAGGAGAGCTACGAGGCGTACGACGCGATCAGCGCCGACGACACCGACGCGCTGCGCGAGGAGTTGGGCGACGTGTTGTTGCAGGTGGTGCTGCACGCGCGGCTCGCCGAGGAGTTGCCCGAGGACGAGCGGTGGACCATCGACGACGTGGCCGGTGGCCTGGTCGACAAGATGATCCGGCGTAATCCGCACGTCTTCGCCGGTGCCGAGGCGGGCACCCTGGAGGAGATCACCGAGAACTGGGAGCGGATCAAGCGCGCGGAGAAGGCACGGCACTCGGTGTTGGACGGGGTGGCCCTGAGTCAGCCCGCGCTGGCCCTGGCGACGCAGATCCTGGACCGTGCCGCCCGCAGGGGCGTCGACGTCCCACTCCCGTCGGCCGACACCCAGGCCGACGCCGAAGCAGGGTTGGGCGCAAGCCTGCTGGCCACGGTCGCCGCCGCCCGAGAGGCGGGCATCGACCCCGAGGCAGCCCTGCGCCGCACCACCCTGGCCCACGCCGAAGCCATCCGCCAAGCCGAACCCCCCACGCCCCCCACGCCCCCCACGCCCGGCACGCCCACGCCCGCCAGCCCGCGTTGATCATGAGGTTTGCGTCAGGATTCGGGTCGAGCCTGACGGAAACCTCTTGATCAACCCGATGGTGCGGGGCGGTGGGCGGAACTGGCGGCGGAGGGTGCGGCGGTCGGTAGGGTGGTGCGGTGGAAGCGTTCGGGGTGCTGGCTGAGCGGGTTGTCGAGGCTTTACTGGAGTCGCGGCCGGGGGTTGCCACCGCCGCGGGTGACCACCGCTTCGACGACCGGCTGCCGGACCTGTCCGCCGACGGGTTGGCCGCCGATCGGGCGATGCTCTTCGACGCGGCGAACGCACTGTCCGAACTGGACCCGGACTCGCTCGACGTCGACGAACAGGTCGACCACGCCCTGCTCACCTCATTCGTGGACCGGGAGCTGTTCGAGCTGACCGAGATCCGCTCGCACGAGTGGGACCCGCTGCGGCACAACCCCGGCCCGCTGCTGCACCCGTTGCTGGCCCGCCCGTACGCCCCCGCTGACGTGCGGCTGACCCACCTTGCCGGACGGCTCACCGCCGTACCGGACGCCCTCGCCACCGCCCGCGCGACGCTGCGGGACATGCCACGCATCCACGCGGAGACGGCCGTCGGGCAGTTCACCGGCGCGGCCGCGCTGATCCGCGACGAGCTGCCGGCACTGCTCGCCCAGGCGCCGGGCCACCTCGACCGGGTCGAGCCGGCGGCCACCGCCGCGATCGCCGCGCTGGACGAGTTCGTCGCCTGGCTGCGCACCGGCCTGGCCGCCGACGTCGGCCCCGGCCGTGACCCGCGACTGGGCCGGCGTCGCTGGGAGGCCCGGCTCTGGCACACCCTCGACACCGAGCTGGGCGCTGCCGAGATCCAGCGTCGCGCCTGGGCCAACCTGGACCGCGTCACCGCGGAGATCCGCGAGGCCGCCGTCGAACTGGTCGGTGGCCCGGCCGACGACGCGACGGTACGTCGGGCGTTGGGCCTGCTCGCCGCCGAGCACCCGAACGACGCGACGATCGTCGAGCTGGCCGGGGTGACACTGGACGAGGCGACCGACTTCGTCCGCGCACACGACCTGGTCACAGTGGTCGACGACCGGTGCGTCATCCAGGAGATGCCGGAGTTCGCCAGGGGGGTCGCGGTGGCGTACTGCGACGCGCCCGGCCCGCTGGAGACCGCCGTCGTGCCGACCTTCTACTGCATCGCGCCCACCCCGTCGGACTGGCCCGCGCAGCGGGTCGAGTCGTTCTACCGCGAATACAACGACCACATGATCCGCAACCTGACGGTGCACGAGGCGATGCCGGGGCACTTCCTCCAGCTCGCCCACGCCCGCCGCTACGTCGGTGGCACCCGGGTTCGCGCGTTGGCCGAGTCCGGCCCGTTCATCGAGGGCTGGGCGGTCTACGCGGAGGAGATGATGACGGGGCTCGGCTTCGGCGGTCTGCCGGTGCGGTTGCAGCAGCTCAAGATGCAACTGCGAATGACCATCAACGCGTTGCTCGACCAGTTGGTGCACGCCGAGGACCTGCCCGAGGCCGAGGCGATGGCGTTGATGACCGGGCGTGGCTTCCAGGAGGAGGGCGAGGCGGCCGGCAAGTGGCGGCGCGCCCAACTGACCTCCACCCAGCTCTCCACCTACTTCGTCGGGTACAGCGAGGTGGCCGAGATCGCCGCCGCCCGCCCGGACGGGGTGTCGGTCCGCGACTGGCACGACGCGATGCTCGCCCACGACTGCCCGCCCCCGCGCCACCTGCGCACCCTGCTCGGTCTCTGAGGAGAAACGCCGGGCCGCGCGGGTTTCAGCGCCGCCCGGCGGTCACCGTCGCGTCGATCAACCAGCGCGAGATGGAGTACGCGGGCGGCAGTTGCGCCGACTCGACAGATGGATCGGTCACGAGCCGCCGGGGCGGCGGTCGACGACATCGGCGCCGGTGGGTGGTTCGAACGCGCCCTCGTCGACGGCTGCGGAGTAGTTGCTCATCGCCAGCTCCATCGGCTTGCCGTCGACCGGTCCGGTGAAGCTGCCGAGCACGCCCTCGGTGGTCACGCAGGCGGTGAAGTCGCCGGACGACGAGCTCTGCACCGCGACGCAGGCGGCGTGGTGCCCGGCGACTGTGGTGTCACTCTGCTTGATGACCGCCTGTGGGTCGAGCGCGGCGGCGGTGAGCAGCCCGACCACCACCGGCGGCGTGACGAGGCCCTGCTGGTTGGCCTCGCCGAACAGCGTCACAGTGGGCTTGCTGCCGGGGGTGGGCGGGGTGACCAGCGTGCACTGCGGGCGGGCGCCGGTCGTCGTGCACCGGGTGACGGCCTCCGGGGTGACGGTGAGTTGCCCTCCCGGATAGGTGTACGTGGATCGCGCCGGGTCCTGCGCCTGCACGATCGCGGCGCGTTGGCCACCGGGCAACTGGTAGTCGGCCGAGTAGGTCAACTCCAGTGCCCGATCGAGCCGGGCGGCGAGGTCGTTGACGAGTTCCGAGCGGCCCATGGCGACTCCGGCGTCCTCGAATGTCTGACAGCCGGTGACCGTGAGCGACGCGATGACCGACACGGCGAGCATGCGGAGGGTGGTCGAGGCGGCGGGCATGGCGACCAGCCTGGTGGATTTGGTCCGCGCAGCGCAAACCCGTTGCCGGTTGACGCCCGGAAATCCGGGAATGTCCGTCAGTGCGGGGCGACTCGGGTGCGCGGGCGACGCCGTGCCGTTTCCCGTGGCCCGATACGCTGCGTTCAACACCTGCCTCAGCCGCACCGTCGCGGCCCACCCACGGACCGGATCACAACAACGAGGAGCGACTAAGTGGCAACCATCGAGGGAATCGTCGCCCGGGAGATTCTCGACTCGCGGGGCAACCCAACGGTCGAGGTCGAGGTCGGCCTGGACGACGGCACGGTGGCTCGCGCCGCGGTGCCCTCCGGCGCGTCCACCGGCGCGTTCGAGGCGATCGAGCTGCGCGACGGTGACGCCGACCGCTACCAGGGCAAGGGCGTGGAGAAGGCGGTCTCCAACGTCGAAGACAAGATCGTCGACCAGATCATCGGGTACGAGGCCAGCGAGCAGCGGCTGATCGACCAGAAGATGCTCGACATCGACGGCACCGACAGCAAGTCGGAGCTGGGCGCGAACGCCATCCTGGGGGTCTCCCTGGCGGTGGCGAAGGCCGCTGCCGGCAGCGCCGAGCTGAGCCTCTTCCGCTACCTGGGCGGCCCGAACGCGCACCTTCTGCCCGTGCCGATGATGAACATCCTCAACGGTGGCGCGCACGCCGACTCGAACGTCGACATCCAGGAATTCATGATCGCGCCGATCGGCGCGCCCACCTTCCGGGAGGCGCTGCGCTCGGGCGCGGAGGTCTACCACGCGCTGAAGTCGGTGCTGAAGAAGAAGGGCCTGTCGACGGGCCTCGGTGACGAGGGTGGCTTCGCGCCGAACCTGCCGACCAACGCGGCGGCCCTGGACCTGATCGCCGAGGCGGTCGAGAAGGCCGGCTACCGGCTCGGCACCGACATCGTGTTCGCGCTCGACGTGGCGGCCACCGAGTTCTTCGACAACGGCACCTACACCTTCGAGGGTGCCGCGAAGTCCGCCGAGGACATGAGCACCTACTACACCAAGCTGGCTGACGAGTACCCGATCGTGTCGATCGAGGACCCGCTGGCCGAGGACGACTGGAGCGGCTGGCAGACGCTGACCGCCTCGATCGGCGACCGGGTGCAGATCGTCGGTGACGACCTGTTCGTCACCAACCCGCAGCGCATCGCCCGGGGCATCGCGGAGAAGTCCGCGAACGCGGTCCTCGTCAAGGTCAACCAGATCGGCTCGCTGACCGAGACCCTGGACGCGGTGGACCTGGCCCACCGGGCCGGCTTCAAGTGCATGATGAGCCACCGCTCCGGCGAGACCGAGGACACCACCATCGCCGACCTGGCGGTGGCCACCGGCTGCGGCCAGATCAAGACCGGCGCCCCGGCCCGCTCGGACCGTGTCGCCAAGTACAACCAGCTGCTCCGGATCGAGGAGGAGCTGGCCGACGCGGCGCGCTACGCCGGCGCTGGCGCGTTCCCGCGCTACCGTTCGGCCTGAGACGCACGAAGCCTCGGGGGAGGGGTGTGACGATGCAGCAGCGCCGCACACCGGGTGGTCAGCGTCCCGCCCGCCGGCCGGGTCAGTCCGGTCGGCCGGGCGGTGGGCGTGCCACGCGGGGATCGGTCCGGGAGGCCGGCGTACGCGCCGAGCCGCGCGCCGCCGGTCGCGCGCCGGGTGCTGCCCGTGGCGCCGAAGGGGTGCGCTCCGCGAATCGTCCCGCCGCCGCTCGGCGAACCGCTGCCGCTGGTTCGGTGAAGCGGCTCGCCGCACCCCACCCCCGTCGCTTCACCGGCCGGGCCACAGTGCTGTTCGCGGTCCTGATCGCGCTCGCTCTGGCCTACACCTATCCGGTCCGGGTCTACCTGGACCAGCAGGCCGACATCGAGCGGATGGAGGCGGCCCAGGCGGTGCAGGAGCGCGAGATCGCCAAGCTCGCCGCCGAGGCGGCCAACTGGAAAGACGACGAGTACATCAAGACGCAGGCTCGGGAGCGGTTCTTCATGGGCGAGCCGGGCGAGAAGATAATGGTGGTCCTGCACGACCCGGAGGGCGCGGCGCGGGACGCCGGGAAGTCGGCCGGCGCGGCCCCGCCAGCCGGGCCGGTGACCTGGTACGACACGCTCTGGTCGAGCGTGCGGGCGGCGGACAGCCAGCAGCCGGGCCAGTGATCCACCGACCAGCACACCAGGAAAGATGGGCACCGTGACTGTCGTACCACCGTCGGAGCCGGCTGCGGATTCCGTTCCCCTGCCGCAGCGCGAGCCGGCCACCGAGGCCGACCTGGCCGCGGTGGCCGCGCAGCTCGGCCGGACGCCCCGGGGCACCCGCGCGGTGGCCCACCGGTGCCCGTGTGGCCTTCCCGACGTGGTGGAGACGACCCCCCGCCTCGCTGACGGCACCCCGTTCCCGACGCTCTACTACCTGACCTGCCCCCGGGCCACCGCCGCGTGCAGCCGACTGGAGTCGGCGGGGCTGATGAAGGAGATGGCGGACCGGCTGACGACGGATCCGGAGTTGGCCGCCCACTACCGGGCGGCGCACGAGGACTACCTCACCCGCCGGGAGGCGATCGGCGAGGTTCCGGAGATCGCCGGCATCTCGGCCGGTGGGATGCCGGGCCGGGTGAAGTGCCTGCACGTGCACCTGGGTCACGCGTTGGGCGCCGGCCCAGGGGTGAACCCGTTCGGCGACGAGACGTTGGAGCTGGTTGAGCCCTGGTGGTCGGCGGGGCCGTGCGTGGACGTGCCGGCAGCCGAATGAGCACGCAGGCCGCGGATCAGATCACGGTACGACGGGCCCGCACCGGGGACGTGCGGGGCATCCGACGGCTCGTCGACACCTACACCGACGACCGGCGGCTGCTGAGCAAGGCCACCGTCACCCTCTTCGAGGACGTACAGGAGTTCCGGGTCGCGGTCCGGGCCGAGGACGACGTGGTGGTGGGCTGCGGCGCGCTGCACGTCATGTGGGAGGACCTGGCCGAGATCCGCACCGTGGCGGTCGACCCGTCCTGCCGGGGCCGGCGCATCGGTCAGCGGCTGGTCGGTGAGCTGATCGACGCTGCCCGCGAGCTGGGCGTGGCGCGGATCTTCGTGCTCACCTTCGAGACCCGGTTCTTCGGCTCGTTCGGTTTCCGCGAGATCGACGGCGCTCCGGTGCCGCAACCGGTCTACGAGCAGTTGCTGCGCTCGTACGACGAGGGTGTCGCGGAGTTCCTGGACCTGGAGCGGGTCAAGCCGAACACGCTGGGCAACACCCGGATGCTGCTGCGCCTGTAGGTCAGGCTTTGCGGGGGTGGGCGGCGAAGAACTCCCACATCAGGTCGGTGGCGGACAGCCCCGCGGAGGATGCGGCGAGTTGGCCCGATGTCGCTCCCGGCCAACTGTGACCCATGTCGGCGATCGTGTAGACGATGACCTCGCTGCCGTCCGCGCAGCCCGCCACCGTGTGCGTCACACCCGGCACCCCGGACGCCTTCGGGCTCGGCCGGCAGGTGAGCCTCTGCTGCCAGGTCTGCATACCGGCCTGGAAGGTCGAGGCGTAGCGGTCCTGGCCGCCGATGAAGGTGATCACGGAGACCGGGCTCTTCGGCACGTAACTGTCGGCGGTGGTCAGGTTTCCGCTGTATCCACCGCTGACCACCCCGATCGCGGCGAACGTGCCGGTGCTCTCCACCGCCGCCCGGAAGCTCATGTCGCCGCCGTTCGAGATGCCGGTGAGGAACACCCGGTTCGGGTCCGCGTGCCAGGTCTGCACCAGATGGTCGGTGAGGGCGTTGAGGAAGCCGACGTCGTCCTCGCTTCCGCAGCAGATCAGCGCGTTGAAGCCGCCGCCCCGCCCGTCGGGGTAGGCGACCAGCACGTTGTCAGTGTCGGCTCTGGCGTCCAGGCCCGCCAACTCTCGCATCGACGATCCAAGACCGGGATAGAAGTGCAGCGCGATGACCAGCGCGGAGGGTCTGCCCGGGTCGTACCCCGGTGGCGCGTGCAGCAGGTAGGTGCGGTCGAGTCCGTTGTGCCGCAGGGTGAGCTGGTGGTCACCGGCCGCCGGCCGCTCGCTCGACGCGGACGGTGAGGCTGGTGGGGCCGACGAGGGTTGCCCCCGCTCACCACAAGCTGCGGCGACGATCATCAGGCAGAGCCCCGTTAACACCGCCAGTGCTCGCCGCACGCCGGCCACCCCCCGTCAACCTCGCCGTCCACACTGGAGATCGTTCAGCCGCGGATCAACCCTTTCGGTCCTGGCCGAAGGCAGGCAGGCTGTTGCCATGCTTCGACTCCGGCTCGGGTCTGCCGACCTGTGCCGGGTGCGGTTCGCCGATCGGCTGCATCCGGTCGGGATCGCGCTGCTGGCTGGTCAGTGGCTGCGCGATCCCACTGTCGCGGCGATGGCGCCGACCCTGGCCGAGCGGGTGGCGGCGGCCGAGGGCACGGCTGCCGCCCAGGCTGCCACCGCAGTCCTGCGGCATCTGCTGCCCGACCGGGGACGTCTACCGGACTTCGTCACTCCCTTCGACGGCCTGGAGTCGGTGGAGGCCGGGCTGGAGGCGATCCGGGCCACCCCGGCGCGGCGGGTCCGCGCCGAGGTCACCCTCGCGTACGCGGACACGTCGGCCAGCCCACTGCGGCGGCGGTTCGCGGCGGCCGACCCGGAGGTGCTGGACCTGTTCGGCGGGGCTGTGCGGACCTGGTTCGACGCGGTGCTCGAACCGCACTGGGCCGAGCTGGTGTCCGCGTACCGTCAGCAGGTGACATCTGCCAGCCAGCGGCTGGCGCAGCATGGCCTGGCCAGCCTCTTCGCCGGTCTGCATCCGGGGATCCGGTGGCGGGAGCCGGTGCTGGAGGTGCGGACGTGGTGGGACGGCGATCTTCCCGGCACCGGCCACGGGATCATCCTGCTGCCCTCACCGTTGGCCGGGCCGCGGCCCCGGGTGCTTGTCGAGCAGGGTTACCCGATCCTGCTCGTCTACCCGGTGGTCATGCCCGCGCGTGGGTCTCCCGCCGCCGACGATGCCCTCGGTCGACTGCTCGGCGTCACCCGGGCGCTGGTGCTGCGCCGACTGGCGACCGACGGGGGTTTGACCACCACCGTGTTGTCCCGGGCGGTCGGTATCAGTCTCTCCTCGGCCTCGGAGCACGCCCGTGCGTTGCGGACCGCCGGTCTGGTGACCAGTGAGCGGGAGGGCGGGGCCGTCCGACACCACCTGACCTCGCTCGGTCTGGAGTTGTTGCGGGGCCCGTCGGGCGACCTGGGCGAGTCGTGGCCCACCGCCAACCAAGCCGCCGGGGGGCCGCCCGTCCTGCCGTAAGGTTGCTGCCGTGACGACGCGTGTGGCGGCCATCGACTGCGGGACCAACTCGATCCGACTGCTGGTCGCCGACCTGCCCGACGCCTCGGCCGGGCCACAGGCACCGCTGGTCGACCTGACCCGGCGGATGGAGATCGTCCGGTTGGGGCAGGGCGTGGACCGCACCGGCCGACTGGCGCCGGAGGCGATCGAGCGGACCAGGGTGGCGTTGGCGTCGTACGCCGCGGACATCGAGAAGCTGGGCGCGCAGCGGGTGCGGATGTGTGCCACCTCGGCCTCCCGCGACGCCGCCAACGCCGCCGACTTCACCGAGATGGTGCGGGCCACTCTCGGTGTCGCGCCCGAGGTGGTCAGCGGCGACGAGGAGGCCCTGCTGTCGTTCACCGGCGCGGTGCGCGGGCTGCCCGCCGACGCCAAGGAGCCGTTCCTGGTCGTCGACATCGGCGGTGGTTCCACCGAGTTCGTGGTCGGTGACCGGGCCGCCGGGGTGCGGTCGGCGATCTCGGTGGACATCGGCTGCGTCCGGATGACCGAGCGGCACCTGCCCGGTGACCCGCCGACGCCCGAGCAGGTCGCGGCAGCACAGGCCGACATCGCCGCGGTGGTGGACCGGGCGCTCGCCGTGGTGCCCGGTCGCGAGGCGGCCACCCTGGTCGGCCTCGCCGGGTCGGTCACCACTGTCGTCGCGCTCGCGCAGGGCCTGCGGGAGTACGACCCGGAGCGCATCCACCACGCCCGGGTGTCGTACGAGGAGGTCGCCCGGGTGACCGCGGAGCTGCTGGGTCAGACCCGTGCGCAGCGGTTGGCGAACCCGGTGATGCACCCGGGCCGCGCGGACGTGATCGGCGCCGGTGCGCTGGTGCTACGCGTGATCATGGAGCGGGCCGGGATGCCGTCGGTGGTCGCCTCGGAGCACGACATCCTGGACGGCATCGCCTGGAGCCTCCAGCCGACCACGCGCTAGCGGCTTGATCGACTCGCCTTCATTGACGTCGCGGTGTCCGAGCGCCTCGGATGACCCGACTTCCTGAAAACCGAGTCGATCATTATCGCGCGGGTTTCGCACGGGCCGGCGTGTCGGGGCGGATTCGTTGACGCTACTGCGCATTGCGCACTACTGTGCAATGCGTGGACACCACACAGTTGTTGAAGGGCGTGCTTGATCTGGCCGTCCTGGCCGTGCTCCGAGAGGAGGACGGTTACGGCTACGACATCCTGCGCCGGCTGCGCGAGGCCGGCCTGGAGGAGGTCGGCGACGCCTCGGTCTACGGGACGCTGCGCCGCCTCTTCGCCGCCGGCCTGCTCACCACCTACGTCGTGCCGAGCGAATCCGGGCCGCACCGCAAGTACTACTCACTCAACGCGGCGGGGCGTGACCAGCTGACCCGCTCCGGCAAGCTCTGGCGCTCGTTCGCCACCACAATGGACGCCTTGCTCGACGATCGGG
>NZ_JBEYSL010000107.1:0-15585 GCF_040642735.1 Micromonospora sp. NPDC047753
CCATCAAGGCGTTCTCCAACTCCACCGACGAGATCCACTCGCCGCCGGACTTGATCACGTCCTTGGCGCGGTCGGTCAGGTTGATGTACCCGTCCCGCGAGAGGGTGCCCACATCGCCGGTCCGCAGCCAGCCGTCGCGGAACTTCTCCTCGTCCGGGGCGTCGTCACCGACGTACCTGGCGGTCACCCACGGCCCCCGGACCTCCAGCTCACCCACGGCCGTGCCGTCGGCGGGCATCGGGTCGCCCGACGGGCCGACGATCCGCGCCTGCACGCCCGCCGGCACCCGCCCCTGGGTGTAGCGGTAGCGCCAGGCATCGTCACCGGTCGCACCGGCGGGCGGACGCGAGACCGACCCCAGCGGGGACATCTCGGTCATCCCCCAGGCGTGGATGACGTCGATACCGTGCCGCTCCTCGAACGCGTGCATCAGCGCCGGAGGGCACGCCGAGCCGCCGACGATCACCTCACCGAGCGAGGAGGTGTCCACGTCGTGGGTGTCCAGGTAGGCCAGCAGATCGGTCCAGATGGTCGGCACCGCACCAGCCAGGGTGGGCTTCTCGACGGCGATCATCTCGGCGATCGGCGCGGCCTGCAGGAACCGGTCCGGCATGATCAGCGACGCGCCGGAAAGGAAGGCCGCGTAGGGCAGGCCCCACGACATGGCGTGGAACATCGGCACGATGGCCAACTCGCGGTCGGTCGGCCCGAGGCCGAAACCCTCCGGCATGCAGACCTGCAACGAGTGCAGATAGATCGACCGGTGCGAGTAGGCCACGCCCTTCGGGTTGCCGGTGGTGCCCGAGGTGTAACAGAGCGCGGCGGCGTCGCGCTCGTCCACCTCGGGCCAGTCGTACGTGTCGGGCCGGTCGGCGAGCAACGCGTCCCAGTGGTGCACAGTGATCCGGTCGCCGGCCGCGGCCACCAGCGGCGCCGGGTCACCACCGCCGACCACCACGACGTGCCGCACCGTGGTCAGCTCACCGATCACCCGGGCCAGCAGCGGGATCAGAGTGCTGTCGACGAGGACCACCCGGTCCTCGGCGTGGTTGGCGATGTAGACGACCTGGTCGGGGAAGAGCCGGATGTTGAGCGTGTGCAGCACCGCGCCCATGCTCGGCACCGCGAAGTAGGCGACCAGGTGCTCGTTGTTGTTCCACATGAAGGTCGCGACCCGCTCGTCGCCGGTCACCCCACACTCGTCGCGTAGCCCGTGTGCCAGCCGGGCGGCAGCCCGGCCCACCTCGGCGTACGTCATCCGGCGGGGCTCGGCGCCCGTCCAGGTGACCACCTCGGCCGTGCCGTGCACCAGTGCACCGTGGTCGAGGATTCGGGAGATCTGCAGAGGGGCGTCCATCATCGTGCTACGCATGGGTAACAAGCTAGTGTCGCCGGTCACACGTTGGGAACCCCCGGTAAGTTGTCGCAGGTGAGCATCTCCTGGGCCGACTCGTACGTGGGGCAGTTGCGCGCGATCGCCGGCGATCGGACGCTGATGTTCGTCGGCGCTCGTGCCGTGGTCAACGACGACGCCGGACGCGTTCTGCTGATCAAACGCTCGGACAACGGCCAGTGGGCCATGCCGGCCGGCGCGATGGAGCTGGGCGAGTCGATAGCCGACTGCGCGGTACGCGAGGTCCGTGAGGAGACCGGCCTGCGCGCGCTGCGGGTCTGCGCGTTCGCCCTCTACACCGGCCCGGACCGGACGAGCACCAACATGTACGGGCACACGTACCAGGTGTTCACGACCGCGTTCAAGGTCGAGGAGTGGGACGGGCAGTTGGCCCGGGTCACCGACGAGACCACCGACGCCGGCTTCTTCGCCCGCGACCGGTTTCCGACGCCACTCTCCACCTCGGTCATCGAAACCCTTGCCGACCTGGACGTCTTCGAGAAGACGAACCGGCTCATCCTCAAGTAGGGCGGCCGCACCTCGGGTCGACCTGGTGGTACGGCGCGTACCGCCGCCCCGCCTGACCGCCGCCGCCCCGCCTGACCACCCACGCCCCGGCTGACGCCGACCGCCCCGGAGCGATCCGGGACGGTCGGTGTCGAGACGCTCAGATCATCGTCTGGGACTTGGCCTCCATGTCGGCGGCCGCCTCCTCCTTCGACTCGCGGGTCAACGGCTTGCCGCCCGGAGCCGGGGCCTCCCCGCCGAGCGGGTCGGCGCCACCGGTGGCACCCTTCGGGCCGGCACCCCGCAGCTGCGTGTTGGGCAGGGTCAGGGTCACCACGACCGCCACGATCGCGATCAGGCCGGCCGTCAGGAAGACCATGTCCAGCGCGTCGACGAAGGCACCCTGGATGGCCGCGCGCACCGGCCCCGGCAGGGCCAGGATGGTGGCCGGATCGTTGATCGAGATGTTGGCGCCGCCACTCGCCGCGACCGCGGCCTGCTCCTGCGGCGGGAGCTGCGCGATCGCGCCGGGCAACCGGTCGGCGAGCCCACCGGTCAGCCGGGACGAGAGCACAGTGCCGAGGATCGCCACCCCGAACGAACCACCCAGCGACCGGAAGAAGGTCGCCGAGGAGGTGCCGGCACCCAGGTCGCGTACCGAAACCGCGTTCTGCACCGCCAGGATCAGCGACTGCATGCACAGACCCAGCCCGACGCCGATCACCACCATGTACCCGAACGCCACCCAGAGCGAGGTGGCCACCTCCAACTGGGTGAAGAGGAACATGCCGACCAGGAGGGTCGCCGAACCGGCCACCGGGAACCACTTGTAGCGGCCGATCCGGGTCATCGCGCGGCCGGTCAGGATCGAGGTGATGATGATGCCGGCCATCATCGGCAGCATCAGCAGACCGCTCCGGGTCGGCGAGGCGCCCTTCACGATCTGCAGGTACAGCGGAATGAAGATGATCGAACCGAACATCACCAGACCGATGACGAGCAGCGCCGAGTTGGCCAACGCGAAGGTGGCGTTCCGGAACAGCCGCAGCGGCAGGATCGGCTCGGCCACCCGGGCCTCCTGGAGGACGAAGAGCACCCCCAGCACCGCACCGACCACGAACAACGTGATGATCACGCCAGAGCCCCAGGCGTACTCGTTGCCGCCCCAGCTCAGCGCGAGCAGCAGGGAACTCACCCCGGCCACCAGCAGGCCGGCACCGAGCCAGTCGATCGAGTGGTTCCGACGTTCGAACGGGATCAGCCGCATCACGTGGTAGCAGACGACGATCGCCAGGATGGCCAGCGGCACGTTGATGTAGAAGATCCACCTCCAGTCCGTCTCCGCGAAGTAACCGCCCACGAGCGGCCCGGCGACCGACGAGATCCCGAAGACCGCGCCGAAGAGGCCCTGGTACTTACCACGTTCCCGGGGAGACACCACGTCCGAGATGATGGTGAACGCGAGCGTCAGCAGACCACCGGCGCCGAGGCCCTGGATACCCCGGGTGACGATCAGCTGGGTCATGTTCTGCGACAGCCCGGCCAGCAACGACCCGACCAGGAACGTGCCGATCGAGAAGAGGAAGACCGGCCGACGCCCGTACAGGTCGGCCATCTTGCCGTAGAGCGGCGTCGACGCGGTCGAGGCGAGCAGGTACGCGGTGACCACCCACGAGTAGTGGTTGATCCCGCCCAGCTCGCCCACGATGGTCGGCAGCGCCGTACCGACGATGGTCTGGTCGAGTGCGGCCAGCAGCATGCCGGTCATCAGGCCCAACATGAGCAGCCGGATCTGCTGACGGTTCAGCACCGGCGCATCTGAGGCTTCGGTGGTCATGTGGCCTTCTATCCCGCGAGCCGCAGAACATGCGCCAACCCACCAAAAAACCCCGCCCCACCCCGACCCACCCCGCCCGACCCACCCCACCCCGGCCCGACCCACCCCGCCACCAGCGTTGATCATGAAGTTATTGCCACGACACGCCACGCGAGGTGGCAATAACTTCATGATCAACAGGGATTGGGGGGATCTAGGGGGTTGTGAAGGTTTTGGTGATCGTTGCGCAGAAGGCGGGGAGGTCGTCGGGTTTGCGGCTGCTGGTCAGGTTGCCGTCGGTGACGCACTCCTCGTCCACCCAGGTGGCTCCCGCGTTGGTCAGGTCGGTACGGAGGGTGGGCCAGGAGGTGATCCGGCGGCCACGCACCACGTCCGCCTCGATCAGCGTCCACGGGCCGTGACAGATCACCCCGACGGGCTTGCCCGCGTCGAAGAACGCCTTCACGAACCGCACCGCGTCCGGGTCGCCCCGCAGGAAGTCCGGGTTCGCCACCCCTCCGGGCAGCACCAACGCGTCGTAGCCGGCGACGTCGGCCTTGTCGACGGTCACGTCCACGTCGTACGTCTTGGAGTGGTCCAGGTGGTTGAAGGACTGGATGGAACCGGGCTTCAGCGAGACCAGCTCGGCCGTCGCGCCAGCGGCCTCTACCGCCTCGCGTGGCTGGACGTACTCGACCTCCTCGACGCCGTCGGCGGCCAGGAAGGCGACCCGCTTGCCCTGCAATGTCGCTGCCATCTCGGTACATCTCCTTTCCGGGGGTACCTCAATCCCCTTCCCGCCCTCGAACGCCCGAAACAGGTCGGACCGGTATCGGACCGGCTCGGACCGGTCAGACACCGCCGAAGACCGCCTGACCAGCGGCGGGACGGTCGGCGCGCAGGTTTGTCCGCCAGGCCGCTGGGGACCCGGGGAGGCATGGCAGGAGCAGCAGCGGAGCAGCGCCGGCTCGCCACCGTCGTGGAGAGCTGGCTCGGACGCCCAGTCCTGATCGTCGGTGACGCCATGTTGGACGAATGGCGGTTCGCCGACTCCGACCGGCTCTGCCGGGAGGCGCCCGCCCCGGTCCTCACCCTGCGTCGGCGGATCTCCGCCGCCGGCGGGGCCGCGAACACCGCAGTCAACGTCGCCGCCCTCGGCGGCCGGGCGGTGCTGGTGGCACCGGTCGGCGCCGACGTCGCCGGGGACGAACTGCACGACTGCCTGGACCGCGCGAGCGTCTGGGACCGCACCGTCAACCAGCCCGGGCGCCCCACACCGGTGAAGCGGCGAATGTTGGCCGGCAACCAGATCCTGCTGCGTGAGGACTCCGGCGACCCGGAGGACGCGCTGGACCACGACGGGGTGAGCCGACTGCTCACCGCCCTGAGCTGCGCCACCGAGGAGTTGCGCGCCGCCGCCGGTGGGGAGGCGCCGACCCTGGTGGTCTGCGACTACGGCCTGGGCGCGCTGCCCGCGCCGGTCCGCGCGTGGCTGGTCGAGAACCGCCAGCGGTACGCCACGGTCGCGCTGGACGCACACGACCTGGCCGACTGGCGGGGTCTCGCGCCGACAGTGGTCACCCCCAGCTTCGCCGAGGCGACCCGACTGTTGGCCCGCGCGGGCGGTACGACCCGACCGACCGGCGGGACCGAACTGCACCTGGAACACCCGGACGGCGACCCCGTCGACGGGCCGTCCGAGATGACCGTCGGCGCGGCCCCGGGGGCGGGACGGGCCGACGACACCGTCGCCGAGCTGACCCGGGCCGACCGCCCGGGGCCGGTCGGCGAGCCCACGCCGAGCGAGGGACGGGTCGCCCTCACCGGCGACGGGCTCAGCGTCACCGGCACCGGCGTCACTGTGAACACCCGGGCCGGAGAGGGCGTCGACCGGGCCGTCCTGGCCAAGTCGCGGCTGGCCGAACTGCGTGCGCACACCGGTGCCGACGTGGTCGCGGTGACCCTGGACACCGAGGGCGCGGTGGTCGGCGGCGCCGACGGGGAGCCACGCCGCAGCCACAGCACTCCGGTGCCGGCAAGCCACGCCGTGGGCGCCGGCGACGCGTACCTGGCGGCGATGACGTTGGCCCTGGCCGCCGACGCGCCCCTGCCCACCGCCGCCCAACTCGCCCAACTCGCGGCCACCATCACCGTCTCGGACACCGGCACCTGCGTGTGCCGACGCGACGACCTGCTCGCCGCGTTGGGCCGGCCGACCGACACCACGAGCCACCCCGCGCTGGTCAGCGGCGACGAGTTGGACACGATCGTCGCCGGGTACCGCGAGGCGGGACGGTCGGTGGTCTTCACCAACGGCTGCTTCGACGTGCTGCATCGCGGGCATGTGCGCTACCTGGAGCAGGCCCGCGCGTTGGGCGACCTGCTCATCGTGGCGGTCAACTCGGACGGCAGCGTACGACGGCTGAAGGGCCCGGACCGGCCGGTCAACCCGGTCGAGGACCGGGGTGCCCTGCTCGCCGCGCTCGCCTGCGTGGACCACGTGGTGGTCTTCGAGGAGGATTCACCAGCGGCGCTGATCGAGGCGGTCCGACCTGACGTGTACGTCAAGGGCGGCGACTATCCGCCGGAGCTGGTGCCGGAGGCGCCGCTGGTGCGCCGCCTGGGCGGCCAGGTGCGCACCCTGGGGTACGTGCCGGACCGGTCCACCTCCGCGATCATCGAGCGGATCCGGTCGCACAGCCAGGACCCGTCGCCACACCTCGACGACCGGGAGCCCGACCCGTCGCTGCGCACCCAGGCGTCGTGAACCGCCCCCTCGACGCCGGCACCCCGGAGGAGTTCCGCACCGACCGGCTGGTCGACGTGCTGATTCCGACCCGGAACCGGCCCGCCGAACTGGCCGTCACCCTGGGCGGGCTCGCCGCCCAGGACGGGGTGCCCGGCTTCGGCGTGGTCGTCAGCGATCAGTCCGACGGGGATCCGGCGTACGCGCATCCCGCCGCGGCCACAATGGTCCGGGCGCTGCGCCACCGGGGCCACCCGGTGCTGCTGACCCGCCGGCTGCCCCGACGGGGGTTGGCCGAACACCGCGCCTACCTGCTCGCCGCCTCGGCCGCCCGGTACGTCCTCAGCCTCGACGACGACATCTGGCTGGAACCGGGTTCGCTGCACCGACTGGTGACCGCGATCGGTGAGCTGGGCTGCGGGTTCGTCGGCAACGGCGTGCACGGGCTCTCGTACACCGACGACGTGCGGCCGGAGTCGCACGGCCACTACGAGGAGTGGGTCGGGCCGCCCACACCGGAGCGCATCCGACCCGACACCCCGCAGTGGAACCGGGCCCGGATCCACTCGGCCGCGAACCTGCTGCACATCACCGAGCAGTTGGCGCTGCCGCCGGGCACGTGGCGGGCGTACAAGGTCTCCTGGATCGGCGGGTGCGTGCTCTACGACCGGGCCAAGCTCGTCGAGGCCGGCGGCTTCGACTTCTGGCGTCGGGTGCAGGAGAAGCACCAGGGCGAGGACGTGGCGGCGCAGCTGGCCGTGTTGTCCCGCTACGGCGGCGCGGGCATCCTGCCCAGCGGCGCGTACCACCTGGAGTCCCCCACCACCGTCACCGACCGGGACGTGGAGGCGTGGGAGGTCGTCCTCGCCGAGGAGGACACCCCGCAGCCGGCCTGAACTACCGGGTGAGCAACTCCCGGGCCGCTTCCAGCACCTCGATCACCGGTACGTCGGTCACGAACGAGTCCCGATGCGGGCAGTCACCGTCGCCGGGTCGGTGCGGATAGATGCCCGGCGTGCAGTCGACCCCGCAGACCGGGCAGTGCACCGTCCACGAGCTGATCGGGCGGTGCCGGCCCCGCAGCGGGCTGGCCCCGTTGATCAGGTTGCCGACCCAGAATATGCCCACCGTTGGCGTGCCCACCGCGGCGGCCAGGTGCAGCGGGCCGGTGTCGTTCGAGACGACCAACGCACAGTCGGCGTAGCAGCCCACCAAACCACCCAGGCTGAGCGTGCCCACCTGTGGGCGCACCGGCACCTGCGCCGCAGCGACGACGCGGTCCACCACCTCCTGCTCGGAGGGCGTTCCGGTGACCAGCACCTCGTAGCCGTCCTCGTGCAGCGCACGGGCCACCTCGGCGAAGCGCTCGGCGGGCCAGCGGCGGCGGGTGTCGGTGGCACCCGGATGCAACGCCACCCGGGGACGGCCAGCCGGGCCGAGCACCTGGGCGGCCTCGGCCCGGTCGGCGTCGGTCACCGTCAGCGTCGGCGTGATGGTGGTGGCCGGCGCTCCCGCCAGCGCCACCACCTCCAGGTAGCGGATCACCTCGTGCTGGTAGTAGACGTAGCGCAGCCAACGGTCCAGCGGCGGCGCGTCCTCGGCGCGCAGGCCGACGGTCAACCGGGCACCGAGCCGGCTGATCAGCGGGTTGGAGTTGGCACCCCCGCCGTGGATCTGCACCGCCAGGTCGAATTCCGCAGCGGCGGCAGCGGCCACGAAGTCGTCGATCGACGACTCCGGCTCGCCCGGCTCCGGCGTACGGATGCCGGGGGCCGGCGGCACCACCAGCACCCGGTCCACCGGGCCGGGCCGGTCGCGCCAGAGCTTCGCGTGCCACGGCGCCCCGAGCAGCACGATCTCCGCCGAGGGGTACGCGCTACGCAAGGCGTCCAGCGCCGGCAGGGCGAAGATGAAGTCACCGAGCGCGTTGGCGCGCAGCACGGCGATCCGCCGTACGTCGGGAAGGCGCTCGGCGGTCGGGCCGAGCACGGACGGGGTGACCACCCGACCCGCTACGGCCGGTCGATCTCGCCGACGGTGTCCGGGCGGTGCAGCTCCCGGTCCGCGGCGGGATCGGCTGGCATCGGCGTACCCGTGGAGAGGTCGCCGGAGCGCGGCCCGGTGCGGCCGACGGTGATGGTGCGCGGCGCGGGCCGCGTCGCCCGTGGCAGGCGCACCCGGAGCAGGCCGTGGTCCATCACCGCGTCGATGGTGTCCGGGTCGACCCGCGCCGGCAGGTTGACCCGGTATTCGAAGCCGCGCGTCTCAAAGCCGCCGGGGATCCCGTGGTCGGCGTTGACCTCCGCCTCCGAGCGGGCCCGCACGCACAACTCGCGGTCGTCCAACTCGACGGCCACCTCCTCCGGCGCCACCCCGGGCAACCGGACGACGACCTCCCAGCCGTCCGAGGTCTCGGTCAACTCGACGTCGGACGCCCCGCCGCGACCACCGACCAGGCGACTCAACTCGGAGCGCAGCGACTGCAACTCCCCCATCGGGTCCCAGCCCTGCTGCCGGCTGCCGCGCCACCCCCGGCCGAAGCCGCCAAACTGCTGCTCGCTCATCACACCTCTCCGATCCGCTGGGCGGCCGTCGGCGGCCGTAGTGAGCTGGGCGCGTCCAGGCCGGCGTCACGGTCGACGCCCACACCGAGCCGGTCGACCAGCTCGCCACCGAGCCAGGCGCTGATGCCGAGGATCGCCACCGCGACCAGCTCGATGGCGATCAGCGCCCCGCCGGCGGCCCGGGAGTCCGCGTTGAGCCGCACCGCCCACACGGCGGCGAAGAGCAGGATCACCGCGACGTTGGCGCCCGCGTGCAGCAGACCCACCCGCTTGGCGCGGGTGCCGCTCGGTATCGCCAGCAGGTCGAACGAGCCGGCCGCCGCGGCAAGCAGGCCGCCGATCAGGCCGACGGTGATGTTCCAGTACGCGACCTCGCCGAGGAAGTCGGGACCGCCGACGGTGTCCACCAGGTCGAACAGCACCGCAGTGGCCAGCAGCGCCACCGGGAACATGACAAGCATCGGATGGACTGGGTGACCCAGCACCTTGAGTCGGCTCTCCATCTCCCGGCCTCCACTGGTCGGCGTCCTGCGGAACGGTCCACGTCGGCGAGCGCGTCGGGTGAGGCCGTACCCCCGGCAACCCGGCACAAACCTCGCGCTGGTCACGGCGGCCTAGGCTGATGACGGTGGTGCCCACCACCGGGTCAACGCCTGAGGGAGGACCAACGTGACGGTGGAGATCACCTCGCACGAGGAGTTGCGCGAGTTGCTCGGTGAGCCGAGCACGCGGGCCGCCAACAAGGACCGCACCCGCCTGCACGAACGGGACCGCGAGTGGCTCGGTGCCTCGCCGTTCTGCCTGATGGCCACAGCCGGCGCGGACGGCAGCTGCGACGTCTCACCCAAGGGCGACCCGGCCGGGTTCGCCCTGGTGCTGGACGACACGACAATCGCCCTCCCCGAGCGGCCCGGCAACAAGCGGGCCGACGGCTACCGCAACATCCTCGACAACCCGCACATCGGGTTGCTCTTCCTGATCCCCGGGCGGACCGACACGCTGCGCATCAACGGGCGGGCCCGCCTGGTCAGCGACGCGCCCTGGTTCGGCGACATGGTGGTCAAGGGGCACCGGCCGGTGCTCGCCGTGGTGGTGGAGATCGAGCAGATCTTCTACCACTGCGCGAAGGCGTTCCTGCGGTCCGCGCTGTGGCGGCCGGAGACCTGGCAGCCCGAGGCACTGCCGTCCCGGGCACGCCTGATCAAGGAGGTCGAGGCCCCGACGGAGAGCCTCGAAGACCTGGAACGGCACTACGGCCCCGAGTACGCCACGAAGATCTACGTCTGATCGGCCCTTCCAGGCCGGATCGGCTACGCCTCGGCCGGCTGCGACCGGTCCGGCTCGTCGGCACGCCAGGCCGACCAACCGTCCGGGTTGCCGAACGACTCCCGAGAGATCCCCGAGCCGGTCTCCGGCCACGAACCGAACCGGTCGTTGTGCAGGTGCGCGAAGAGGTAACACATGCCTTCGCAGTCGGCGTCCAGCAGCGCCATCGCGGGGTCGGCACGAACAGCTTCGTAGTAGGCCCGACCCAGGGCGACGATGAAACCGCGGGCGTAGAGGAAGCCGTCGTCCGACCCGTCGGTCACCTCGTGGATGTCCTCCCGATCGATGTCGTACAGCTTGCGCTCCACCACCCGGTCCAGATCGGTCAGCTCCTGCCCGGTCAGCCCGGCGGTCAACTGCCCGAGCCGGTCCAGGAAGGCATCAAGCCAGGCGTCGATCGCGTAGGACGGGCCGTCATCGTCGACGTCATCGCCGTCGTCAGCGGCGGGGTCGCGCTCGACGAGGGCCTGACGCAGCGCCAGGGGCTCGGCGCCCAACTCGGCCCAGGCCGACTCGATGAGTGCCCACAGCCGGGCCTCGTCGGCAGGGGTGGGCAGCGTTCCAGGGGCATCGGTGGTCACGGTCACCGCAAGACCGTAACCACCACCACCGACGCTTTCAGGACTCCGCGGCGGAGACCATCCACAAGTGACCATCCGGGTCGGCGAAGACGCCCGCGTACCCCCAGGGGTGGTCGGACGTCTCGGTGATGACCTCGGCGCCGGCAGCGCGGGCCCGCTCGACGACCGCGTCCGCGTCGACAGGCGAGTCGACAGTGAGGTTCAGCAGACACTCGCTCTGGCCCCTCCGGGCGACCTCGTGCCGGCCGATCACCCAACCGAAGCCGCCGGCCGGAATGAGCATCAGCCGCAGCCCGTCGTTGACCACGAACTGCAACGGCTCCGGGAGGCCGTCGTCGGCCAACTCGCCCACGGCTTCGAGGCCGAGGCCGTCGCGGTAGAACCGGTAGGAGGTGGGACGGTCGGCGATGGGCAGGCTCACGATCACCGGTGCGGGAGTCATGGGTGAACGCCTCCAAGGTGCCGGTCGTGTCGCTGAACTAACGTTGGCGTCGTGACGGTAGACGGCTGGCTGTCTGATACTCGCACCTCCTACGACACTGTGGCAGTCAGCTACGCGCGCCTGGTGCGTGACCTCCTTGCGGAAGCACCGTACGAACGAGCTGCTCTGGCCTCGTTCGCGGAGCTGGTGCTGGCCGCCGGCGGTGGGCCGGTCGCGGACGTGGGCTGCGGAACGGGGCGCATCACCGCCCACCTGCACACGCTCGGCGTGGACGCCTTCGGGATCGACCTCTCGCCCGGGATGATCGACGTGGCCCGCCGTGACCACAGTGAGCTGAGGTTCGAGGTCGGCTCGATGACCGACCTCGATCTGGCCGACGGCTCGGTCGCCGGCCTGGTCGCCTGGTACTCCCTCATCCACATCCCCGACGACCAGATCGGCGTCGTGTTCGCGCACTTCCGGCGGGTGGTGCGCCCCGGTGGCCCGCTGCTGCTCGGCTTCCACGTGGGCGACGAGACGACCCTGAAGACCGAGGGGTACGGCGGGCACCCGATGAACGTGCGCGTCCATCGTCGGCAGCCGGCCCAGGTGGCGGCCTGGCTGCGCCAGAGCGGGTTCACCGTCGACTCGCAGACCACTGTCACCTCGGCGGAGAGCCGGCTCGGCGGCATCATCGTCGGACGACGGGCACCCTGAGCAAGAGCATCGGCAATCCGACACGAGCCAACCGACGGGTGTCGCCGCCACCCGGATGGCCCATTGCTTCGAAATTTCCACACCCGCACAGTAAGTTGTCCGACCCCCTTTGCATCGGGCCTCAGGAGACGCGTGGTGAAACATGGTGGACGAACAGATTCAGCCGCTATCGTTCGGTGCCGAGTTGCGCAGACTAAGGACGGAAGCGGGACTGTCGCTTTCGCATTTTGCCCAGCGTGTCAACTACAGCAAGAGTCACCTCAGCAAGATCGAATCTGGTATTAAGAAGCCCAGCCAAGCATTGGCCCGGCGTTGTGACCAGGGACTTGGCGCGTCCGGGGCATTGGCCCGGCTGGTGCAGCCAACAGCTCCCGTTCCGGGCTCCGACTCCGACCCCGACCCCGACTTCGACTCGCGCGAGGAGGTGTGGACGATGCGGTTGACCAGCGATGGGCAGAACGATTTCGGCGCCTACGATCGACGCTCGGTCCTGACCGCCGGCGCGGCAACCCTGATGAGCTGGGCGATCACCCCGCCGCTCGACCGGGTCGGCGCCGCAGAGTCCACTCTGCCGATTTTCCGGGGCTGGTTGGACGAACTCCGGCGACTCGGGCAGAGTGCACCGCCGGGCATGGTCAGCCAGATTCTCATCGCGACGACCAACGCCGTACAGGGTCTTGCCACCGATAACCATTCATCGAGCCGGGGCGAGGCGTTGCGATTGGCATCCCGTTTCGCCGAGTACACCGGCTGGATGGCGCAGGAGAAAGGCGATGAGACCGCCGCGTTGTGGTGGACGGCGCACGCCATCAGGCTCGCGACCGCAGGTGGGGATCCGGAGCTGGAATCCTATGGGTTGGTCCGCCGCGCGGAACTGGCTCTCTACCGAGGTGACCCGATCGCCACGAAGGCGCTCGCCCGAGAGGCCCAGACCCGATCCCGCAGCGCACGCATCCGCAGCTTCGCGGCCCAGCGTGAGGCGCAGGGCCACGCCATTGTCGGCGATGAGCGAGCCTGCCACCGAGCGCTGGAGCGGGCGGCCGAGTTTATGCGGGCCGGCCACGCGGAGGCCGCCGACGGCCCGACTCTCGGCAGCGCGACGATGACGGATCCGATCGCGTTCGTGACCGCGTGGTGTCTGCAGGACCTCGGACGACCACTCGAGGCGGCCGAGATCCTGGACCGCGAGTTGGGCTCGATAGCGCCGGACGCGCACCGGACCAGGGCGCGATATGGGGCACGCCTCGCCCTGGCCGCAGCCACCGTTGGCCAGGTCGAACGAGCCTGCGAGGTCCTGCGACCGGTGCTCGACCGCGCCGGCACGATCGATTCCGCGACCGTGCGCCACGATCTACGTCGATTGAACCGCGAACTCGGCCGGTCGCGACGGCAGCACAGCGTCCGGCACATCATGCCGGGTCTCACTCTCGCCCTTCACTCCAACACACCGGAGCCACTACGGTACAGAGCGTAGTCCTTTCGGATAGCGCTCGCGCGGCTGATCAGCTTCGCCACTCCGCCACAGGACCACATTTTCGCGCACCGAGCACTGTTGTCCATCCATTTGGGTGAGGACAACGGATTGCCGCGCCGCCATCCTGACTGACAGGATTCGTCACACCGGCTTTTGCCAACAATCCATCCCTGCATCGGTTCGTGATCCCGCAGTGAGCGACATTTGTCGACCCTACCGAAGACGGTCCGCGGGTAGCTGGGGCCGACGTGCCAGAAAGGCAGCCTAATGACCGGTGTTTTCATCAACTACCGCACCGGCGACGCTTCCTACGCAGTTGATCTCATTGATCAACGATTGTGTCGCGAATTCGGTGAGGGCCAGATTTTCCGGGATCGTCGTTCGATGCGTCCTGGTACCGATTTCCCGCCCGAGCTCTCCCGGCAGCTCAAGCGGAGCAAAGTACTGCTCGCCCTCATCGGGCCGAATTGGTTGACGATCTCCGACTCGTCGGGTGCCCGGCGGCTCGACAATCCGAAAGATTACGTCCGAATGGAGATCCGCCGGGCGTTGAAGCGAAGTATCGAGGTGATACCCGTCCTTCTCGCCGGAGCGCCTCTACCAAAGGCAGACCAGTTGCCCGGCGATATCGCGACGCTGCATCGTCGGCAATCATTCGAGCTGCGCGACCACAGCTCCGATCAGGATCTCGCCCGACTGGTCGAGGTGCTCGTTGCGCACGTTCCACGGCCGCCCAGGACCCCGTCTCCGGCAAGCAACGGGCGGCACAGCTCCGTGAACATCCGCGCAAAACGGCTGGACATCGAGGGCCCGATCACTGGCGGTGATTACTTTGGCCGATGAGGTGAACCCCGAGCCCTCCGGTGCCCCGACGGCGACCGACGAGGCGGCAGCAGCGGGTGGCCGGGGAAAGACCCCGCTGGACGAAGCACTGACCAACCCGAAGCCGAAGCACCCCGACGCTGAACAGGCGGGGAACGAGGACCAGGCGCGAGAGCAGGAGGACTTCCGCGAGTCGTTGGCCGACGCGATCGGTGCCTTTGGCGGACGGACGTCGAACGTGACGCTCATCGGCCATAAGATCAACGTCACCGGGTCGATCACCGGCGGTGACGCGACGTTCGGCCGGGACAGCGCGAGTGCCCTACTGTCGACGATCGCGGTGAGCACCATCGAACGCATCGCCCGGGTCTTCGTCCAACCCAGCGGGTACCCCGATCTCGTCGCAACCGCCGGCGATGACCGGGTGATCCTGCTGCGGGCGCGTCGGCGCTGGGGAAGCTCCACTACCGCCATCCAGCTCATGTCCGGTATGAAGGCGATCCACGAACTGCGTTTCAACGGATCGCTCGCCACACTCCAGGTGGAGGAGCTACCCAAGGGCTGCGGCTACGTGGTCGAACGACTCACCGCCACGCAGCTCGGCGAGCTGCGCGAGCGGGACATCTCCGCACTGGAGGAGCGCTTCGCGAAGCGGGATGCCAGATTGGTGCTGATCCTGGACGCCGAGCGGCGGCTGCACGACCACGCCGTGGCCCGGCTCGCCCGGGTCCTTGACGCACCGCCGTCGGCGTACGACCTGGTAGCCAGCCACCTTGCCGAGCACCTCAGCTCGCCCCGGGAGGCGGACGCCCTCCTGAAGGCGGATGGCCTGATGGAGGTGTTACAGGCCGTCGAGATCGACGCCTTCGATGTCCAGCAGTTGGTCGAGCTAGCCCAGGATCTTGCCGAGACGACAAAGGGCGAGAGCACCATCAATGAAGCGCTCGCCCGGTTCGAGGACCGCCGCCGGCTCGATGTCGAAGACTGGCTGGACGGCATCACCGAATTCGACCAGCGAGCGACAGTGGTGGCGCTGGCGGCTCTCGAGGGAATGCCCTACGACGCGGTCTCCCGGGCGGCGACGATGCTGGAACGGGCGTGGCGTGCGGAGGAGGGCGGCGATGCCCCGCCGAGCCGGGCCCGACGACCACGGAATGCCCGACTACGGGCGGCCCGGGCCCGGATCACCACCGAGGTACGGCGTACTCGGTACGGAAC
>NZ_JBEYSL010000108.1:0-15558 GCF_040642735.1 Micromonospora sp. NPDC047753
GGTACGAGGCAGCGCTGCCGGGCTGGGACCGCCGGACCACCCCTTCGCAGCGGATGGGGG
The DNA here is from genome assembly GCF_040642735.1 of Micromonospora sp. NPDC047753. Classification (NCBI taxonomy): domain Bacteria; kingdom Bacillati; phylum Actinomycetota; class Actinomycetes; order Micromonosporales; family Micromonosporaceae; genus Micromonospora; species Micromonospora sp. NPDC047753. The sequence continues at coordinate 61 of NZ_JBEYSL010000108.1, forward strand.
CGCTCGCCGAGTACGTCCGGTGTGCCCCCGGTGCCCGAGCAGGTGCACTGGGACGGCACCCCGATTCGCAAGGACGCGGCACCGGCGCGGTTCCGCGGCTTCCGGCTGGCGCGGCGCCGGGCACCTCACCGCACGCCACTGCCGCCGGACCCGCTGCCCGGGCTCGCCGCGCTGGTGGTGCTGAGCCTGGTCGCGGCCTTCTTCGCCTGGGTCAGCGCCGGCCCGTTCTGGCTAGCGGTCGGGCACGCCCGGACCGGCACCGTGGTGATCGACGGCTGCTCCGGCGACGGTCTCACCCTGCGCTGCCGGGGGATCTTCACGGCCGAGGACGGGCGGTTCATCACCCATGGTGTCCGGGTCAGTGGCGTGCCCGCCGAGGGGAGCACGGCCGGCACCGCGCTGCCGGCACGGATGACCGGCCCGGACAGCGGTACCGCGTACGCGGACGTCGGCGTGGGCCGGCACCTGCGGTGGCTGCCCGGTCTGCTGGTGGTGCTGGCCTGCGCCGCCGGCATCGTCCGGTTGACCGGGTCGGCCCGGCTGCCCGGTCGCCGGCACCGCCGCTGGGCCGTGGCCGCCGCCGTCGCCGGCCCCACACTGATCACCGTCGGCTTCCTGATCGCCGCGTGGTGACCCGGTCGTCCGGCGAGCCGGACCACCTCGATCAGCTGTGCACGATCGTGTAGACGTCCCGGCGGCGCAGCGCGTACTCGGTGGCGACGTCGGTGATGGCGTCCCGGCGGGACCGGCCGGCGGCCTCCCGCTCGGCGACGGCGGCGCGAAGGGTGTCGTCGTCGGGGCGTTCGGCAGCGGTCACCGGGGCTCCGGCCACCACCAGGGTGATCTCTCCACGCGGGTCCCCCTCCGTGGCCCAGAGGGCAAGCTCGCCGAGGGGGCGGCGGAGCACCTCCTCGTAGGTCTTGGTGAGTTCGCGGCAGAGCGCGGCCGGCCGGTCCGCCCCGAACGTGTCGGCCAGGTCGGTGAGCGTCGCCCCGATCCGGTGCGGGGCCTCGAAGAAGACCAGGGTGCGCTCCTCGGCGGCGAGGGCGCGCAACCGGGACCGACGGCCACCGGGGGTGCGCGGCAGGAAGCCCTCGAAGCAGAACCTGTCGCAGGGCAGCCCGGAGACGGCCAGCGCTGTGGTGACCGCGCTGGGCCCGGGGGCGACGGTGACCGGCGCACCGACATCCAACGTGGCACGGACCAGCCGGTAGCCGGGGTCGGAGACGCTGGGCATCCCGCCGTCGGTGACCAGCGCCACCACGTACCCGCTGAGGATGACCTCGACCAGTTCGGGGGTGCGCCGCTCCTCGTTGCCCTCGAAGTAGGAGACGATTCGACCGCCGACGGTGAGGTCGAGATCGCGGGCCAGCCGGGTGAGCCGTCGGGTGTCCTCGGCGGCGACCACGTCGGCACTGATCAGCACCTCCCGGAGTCGGGCCGAGGCGTCGGCGGGGTTGCCGAGCGGGGCACCGAGCAGAATCAGGCGCCCAACTTCGGACATTTCACCCACGAATTCGTCTCCTTCATTGCAGGGAATACCGGTATCAGGGACGACGGGCGCCACCGGACACCTTGGCAGCCTACGATCGCCGGGTGACGAGTGCGTCGACAGCGCAGACCCCGAGCGCCGATCCGGACAAGATGATCCAGGCGACGGGCGAGCCCAGTGCCCCCCAGGAGCCGACGGCACCGAGCGCCGAGGGCGGCGGGGTGGTCGCCGTGGTCCGGCGACGGTTCGCCACCGTCGACACTCAGGCGGACAGGTTCTCCTGGCTGGCCACAGCAGTGGTGGTGGCCATCGCGGCGATCGTGCGCTTCGTCGGGCTGTCCAGCCCGAAGGGCAAGATCTTCGACGAGACGTACTACGCCAAGGACGCCTACGGCCTGATCTCCCGTGGCGTGGAGTGGAACTACAAGGACAACGTCCCGTCGTACGTGGTGCACCCCCCGCTGGGCAAGTGGTTGATCGGCGTCGGCGAGTGGGCCTTCGGCTACCAGGACGCGGATTCGAAGGTCTCCGTTCCCGGTCACCTGATGACCACCGCACCGGAGTTCGGCTGGCGATTCTCGGCGGCGGTGATCGGCACGCTGTCGGTGCTGCTGCTGGTCCGCATCGGTCGGCGGATGTTCCGCTCGACGGTGCTCGGCTGCGCGGCCGGCCTGCTGCTCGCCCTGGACGGCTTCCACCTGGTGCTGTCCCGGGCGGCCCTGCTCGACATCTTCCTGCTGTTCTTCGTGCTGGCGGCGTTCGGCGCACTGGTCCTCGATCGGGACGCCCGCCGTCGACGCTGGGCACGGGCCCTGGACGACGGGCTCGATCCGAGCCAGCCGGGCCGGGCCGGGCGCCCGCCGACCGGTTGGCGCACCTGGCCGTGGTGGCGGCTGGCGGCCGGGGTGCTGATCGGCTGCGCCTGCGCGGTGAAGTGGAGCGCCCTGTACTTCGTGCCGGCCTTCGCGCTGCTGGTGCTCTTCTGGGAGGTCGGCGTCCGCCGCTCGGCGGGGGTCCGCCGGCCCTGGCGGGACGCGCTCGTCGACGAGCTGCCCTGGCTGGTGCTCGCCGGCGTGCTGATGGTGGGCACCTACCTCGCCACCTGGTCGGGCTGGCTGCTCACCGACGACGGTTACTACCGGCTCGCGTCGGCCTACCCGAGCGCACCCCTCAGCGATCGCCCGTTCATCGGCCCGCTGATCAACCTCTTCGAATACCACCGCGCGGCGTACGGCTTCCACGCCCAGCTTGATGACGCGCACAAGTACCAGTCGTGGCCGTGGCAGTGGCTGCTGTTGGGCCGGCCGGTGGCGTTCCACTACGCCGGCGACGGCGTCTGCGGCGCGGCGAGCTGCGCTTCGGAGATTCTGCTGCTCGGCACCCCGCTGCTCTGGTGGTCGTTCCTGCCGGCTCTGGTGGCGCTGGCCTGGCTGGGTGTGGCCCGTCGGGACTGGCGGGCCGGCGCGATCCTGCTCACCGTGGCCGCGGGGCTGCTGCCGTGGTTCTGGTTCGCTCTCGACGGCCGGACGATGTTCTCGTTCTATGCCGCGCCGGCGGTGCCGTTCCTGGTGCTGGCCGTGGTGTATGTGCTGGGCGCGCTGATCGCGCCCGCCGGGGGTGACGTGGGTACGGTGACGCCGCTGGTGCCCGGTGACCCGGCTTATGAGCGCCGACTGGTGGGCAGCATCGCGGCGGGGGCGTACGTGCTGCTGGTGGCGCTCTGCTTCGCGTACTTCTATCCGATTTTTGTCGGCCGGGTGATTCCGTACTCGGACTGGCTGTCCCGGATGTGGCTCGACGGTCGGTGGATATAAGCATCGACAGGCGACGCGCCGCACAGCGCGACGGAAGAAGGGCCCGCACGCCGAAGCGTGCGGGCCCTTCTTGACAAAGACGCGCGCCCCGATCGCCTGCCACGGGGGAAGCGGGCGATTGGGGCGCGCATGAAGAGCTTAACCACCGCGCACCACCGGCACAACGGGTCGACTTGGGTCAGATTTCCGACGGAGGCTGGCCGAGCCGACCCCTTCCCTCTCAGAGTTGACCGAGGGTGACCCGGCATGGACCCTGAGCGCAGGTGCCGCCGATCAGAGGCGAACCCCGACGTGGGTGGCGTCGCCGTTTCCGCGCGCCCGCACCCAAACGATCATCCAAAGTGGATCTCACTACACTGCGGATCGTGATCAACTTCAGACGATCGACGGCGGTCCTTCTCGGACTGTTGGCGACCACCGCGCTGACCGGCCCGGCACAGGCCGACGAGGAGCCGGCGCCCGAGCCGCCCCGGGTCGAGCTGGTGCTCGACGTCAGCGGGTCGATGCGCGCCGCCGACATCGACGGACGCACCCGGATCTCGGTCGCCCAGCAGGCATTCAATGAAGTGGTTGACGCGCTGCCCGAGGAGACACAGCTCGGCATCCGGGTGCTCGGCGCGACCTACCGCGGCAAGGACAAGAAGGTCGGTTGCCAGGACACCCAGCAGATCGTGCCGGTCGGGCCGGTGAACCGGTCCGCCGCCAAGGCGGCGGTGGCGACACTTCGGCCGACCGGGTTCACTCCGGTCGGGCTTGCGCTGCGCTCCGCCGCGCAGGACCTGGGCGCCGGGGCCACCACCCGGCGGATCGTGCTGATCACCGACGGCGAGGACACCTGCGCTCCGCCGGACCCGTGCGAGGTGGCCCGGGAACTGGCCGCCCAGGGCACCAGCCTGGTCGTCGACACCCTCGGCCTGGCCCCCGACGACAAGGTTCGCCGACAACTGCTCTGCATCGCCAGCGCCACCGGCGGGACCTACACCGCCGCGCAGAGCGCCGAGGAGCTGACCGACCGGATCAAACAGCTCGTCGAGCGGGCCGGAGACACGCACACCCGGGCCCCGACAGTTGTCGGCGGCACGAGCGCGTGCGACTCGGCGCCACTGCTCGCCCCCGGCGTCTACGCCGACCGGGAGGCGTTCTCCGAGCATCGCTACTACCGGGTGCCGATCCGCCCCGGGCAGGAGCTGCGAGCTTCGGTGAGCATGGCGCTGGACCGGGCCGTCAACCGGGACTACGGGGTGCTGCTGCGGGCCACCGCGGCCGACGGCCGGGAACTCGTCCGCGGCGCGGACGCCGGCAGCGGGCGGGCCGACGTGCTCTCCGCCGGGCTGCGCTGGTCGGCCACCGCCGACGACGAGGATGCCGCCGAGACCGAGCAGAGCGCCGCGCCGGTCATCGAACCCACCACCGTCTGCCTGGTGGTCAGCAATTCGTTCGCCCCGCGTCCCGGCACCGCGGCCACCCCCGGCATGCCGGTGGAGTTGACCATCGACGTGGTCGCCGCCGCACCCGCACCGGACGGACCGGACCTCGGCCGGGGCTGGGTGCTGCTCGCGCTGCTCACCATCGCCGGTCTGCTCACCGGCCTGCTCGCCGGTCTGCTCACCCGCTGGTGGGTCGCCACCTGGAGGGAAAACTGATGCGTACCGCACTGTTCCGGTCGATGGCGGCGCTGCTCGCCGCCGGCACGGCCGCTCTGCTCCCCACGGCGGCCGCCGCCGCACCAACCCCCTCCCCGGGTGCCACGCCGGTGAACCGTGCCGGCACGTCGTTCCTCACCGCCACCCCGATCACCGCCGGACAACCGGTACGGGTGGATGCCTCGATCGGCGATCACCTCTACTGGTCGTTCCCGGCGACGGCCGGCCAGGTGCACGAGATCAGCGCCACCGTCACCTTCCCGAAGGGACGCAGCGGCGCCTCCACCTGGACGATGGACGTCTTCGACGGGCTGCGCCGACGCCAGGCGTGCACGGCGGGGGCCCAGACCCCGACAGTGGACGCGAAGGCGTCGAACGTGGTGCTGGGTTGCACGCTGCGCGAGGTGCGGCCGTGGGCGGAGCCCTGGTCGGCCGACCCGCTGCCCGGCACGTACGTCGTCCGACTCTCGGTGATCGAGCTGCCGGAGCCGGATCTGGGTGCGCCGATCGACGTCGATCTGCTGGTGGGCACCATCGCCGACCGGGGCGCCTCGGCTGACGACGGCGAATTGGCCGCCCCGCTGGTGCCGAACACCAAGGCCGGCACGGTGCTCAACGCCGTACCCCCGGTGGACGCGGAGGCCGACGACGAGAGCGGCTCGCTGACGGACTGGTTGCCGGATCTCGGCTCGCGCTGGGTCTGGACCGGCATCGGCGGCGCGCTCGCCGCGGTGGCCGGCGTGTTCGGATTCGCGCTGACCCGACGCCCTCGACGTCGCTGAGACGCCCCCTCTGGTGGCCCCGCCCAGCGGCGGGGCCACCAGAGGTTCAGCGCCGCCGGGAGCCGCGCGGCAACCAGCCGATGAACCTGTCCTGGAGCGACATCACCGGAGCCGCGCGCAGATCCTCGGTGGCGGCGGCGAGGCAGGAGCCCAGATAGACGCTGAGCATGGCGCGGTCACCTCCGTACTCCGCCAGCAGCCGGGTGCGCTTCGTCGCGCACGGCCACTCGTCACCGCAGGAGCCGCAGCTCCAGCAGGGGGTCTTTGGGGCGTGTTCGTCGGCCCGCACCCCCGGCCGTTCCAGACCATCGGTCATCGCACGTCCTTCCAGATGTCCACGGGACTGGCGGCTGCCGTGCCGGCCAGCATTGATGGTGGTCCCCCCGGAGCCATCAGGGAGAGCGCTGCGCGTCCCTCCGGTGTTACATCTTTGCGGTACCTTCGTCCGTCGTGGGAGTCGGAAATTTGACGGTTAACGTGATGCGTCATTCCTACCGACCAGTAGGTCACCGGAATGCGTGACCTGCTGCCATCGACGGTCGCCGTCGCCGTCGCCGGGCCGGAGGACTGGACGGGAGAGTTGCTCCCCGCTGAGCAGGCATGCCTCGGCGAGCGGGCGGTGCAGACCCGTCGGCGGGACTTTGCCGCAGGCAGGATTTGCGCCCGCAGGGCACTGCGCGACCTCGGCCTGCCGTCGACCGCCGTGCCGGCCGCCGCCGACCGCGCGCCGGTCTGGCCGGCCGGGATCGTCGGCAGCATCACCCACACCGCCGGCTACTGCGCCGCAGCGGCGGCGCACACCACCGACATCCGGTCCGTCGGAATGGATGCCGAGCAGCACCGCGAGGTCAATCCGGGAGTACGCCGACTCGTGCTGCTGCCCGAGGAGGAGGCCATCTGCGCCCGGCTGCCCAGCGGCACCTACTGGCCGATCGTGCTGTTCAGCGCGAAGGAGACCGTCTACAAGGTGTGGCATCCGGTCGTCCGTGGCTGGTTGGACTTCCACGACGCCCAACTCGACATCGATCCGGATGCCGGCACCTTCACTGCCCGGATCGCGTCGGCCCGGGTGGACGCGGCGGGGGTCGACGACCCACCGGCATCGATCAGCGGCCGGTTCGTGATCGCCGACGGGCTGGTCCGCACCGCCGCCGTGCTTCCGGCGCGTTGACCTCGCCCGGTTACTCATAGCGATGAATGGAATACCGATCCACATTGGCTATCGGTGACCAGTTGAACACCGTCCACGCTGGCCAGATGGGTTTCGCATCCTCGCGGTGGGAAGCCCTCCAGCGTGGCGATCGGACGCTCCGCCACCCACGGTAACGTCGAAGAGTTCTCGCACCGCACGTACCGAAGCGTCAAGGAGTACGGTGACCCACCCCCAGCCTCGCGCCACGCCGCACGACCCCCGACAGCCGAACCCGCAGCCGCCGACCCGCTCGTTCGCGGCGACACCGCAGCCGCCGTTCTCGGGGGCTGCGTACCCGGCGGCCGGCGGGAACACGGGCGATGGCGGCGGATATCGGGCACCCGGCGGCTCCGGCTACCCGATCATCGCACCACCACCGGCGCTGACGGACCGCGCCAAGAAGTCCGTCGTGGTCGTGGCGGTCACCGCGGCCGTACTCACCCTGCTCACCTGCGCCGGCGGCATCGTGGCGGTCGTCATCGGCACCAAGGGCACCTCGACCACGGTGAGCGAGGCACAGGCCACCCCGCCGACGAACGCCGACACCCGCGGGATGTCGCCGGGCGACACCCTGGTCGTCAACCGCGAGGCCGGCACCGTCGAGATCACCGTGACGAAGTTCAGCAGCGCCACCAAACCCTGCAAGTCCCACGGACTGAAGCCCGGCGAGGGCTTGTACGTGATCGCCGACGTGACGGTGGCTGTCACCAAGGGCACCGCGTCGACGAACCCGCTCTACTTCCAGTGGGTCGCCGCCGACGGCACCAAGACCACAGCGATCGGTGGAGCCTTCTCCGGCTGTGGCAAACCGATGCCGGCCGTCGACGACCTGACCGCCGGCACCAGAAGCACCGGCAGCGTGGTGTTCGACGTGCACGACACCTCCGGCGCGCTGGAGTACCACGACCAGTTCCAGACCGCCGGTTCCTGGAAGCCGTGACGCGCTGACACGACGTGGGGCCGACCCGTCCGGGCCGGCCCCACGCGGTGGGCGATTCGGCGGGTCAGCAGCCCGTCCAGCGCACCGGGGTCACCCGGTCGGCGAGGACGTTGCGGAACCCGACGATGGTGCCCGAGTCGGAGATGGACCGCGCACCGACGACCACCCCGGTGCCGCCGCCCGGCAGGACCCGGGAGGTGGAGCCCCGGGCAACACGGTCACCACCCACCACGACGCCCTTGGCGTTGACGTCGGCCAATGCTGGCATTTCCTGGTCGAGCAACGTGTGCGAGCCGTTGCGAAGGTCCCACCGCACCCTGGCCGAGGTGGTGCCGTTCAGCCAGGCCTGACCGATCGCCCAGCGACCCGCCGCCGCGCCAGCCGTGCTCCACTCGGCGCCGGGGATCGTGAGCGCGTCGATCCGGCCGTTCGGCCGGCGGACCCAGCTGTTCCAGTCTCCGAAGGGTCCGGCGCTGCCGACGATGGTCCCGTTGTCGGTGATCCCACCAGCCTGCGCGTCGACCGGGGCGTCGAGCACCTCCACAGTGCCCGGACGGGCGGCCGGCCAGCGCAACGCGACCAGTTGCCCGGGGACGATGTCCGAGCCGTAACCGACGATGTCGCCGGCATCGTTGATGGCGCTGACGAAGATGCCGGTGGACGGCAGCACCGGCAACTGCTCGAGCTTGCCGTTGCGGTACCTCCACGGCTGCCCGTAGCCGCCCTCCGCCGATCCGTTGCCGATCACGACGCCGTCGGCGTTGATGTCGACGGGGGTGTCCGTGCTCTTCGACTCCAGTTCGGTGACCCGCTGCCCGTCCCAGAACAGCAGCAGATACTGGTTGTCGGTCTCACGGACCCGCAGCGCGGTGCCCGCGACGTAGCGCCCCGTCGGGTCGACCGCGTTCGCATCGGCCCGATACGTGTCGGTCGGGTACGGCAGCGTGCTGATCCTGCAGGTGCGGGGGGTCGCCCCGCTGGGCGCGGCGGTCGCCGTAGCGGAGACGGCGACCCCGAGAGAGGTGGCCAGCAGACCGGTCGCGGTGGCTGCGAGCATCCGGCGTCGAGTGCTTCGGTTCATCCTTGCTCCCCGTGTGGGGCCCGGGTACTCCCAGGCATCTGATTGATACCTGGCTTCACAGGTGAGCTGGCTGCACGGTTGCGCACTGTCAGCCAAGAGACAACAGCGGAACCGCCGGAGTTACCGCCCCCATGCCTCGGTGGCGGTGACGACCGGGCGGCCGGTGCGTACCGACTCCTCGACGGCGAGGCTGATCAGGTGGTCCTGGCAGGCTTCGGCAAGCGGGTACGGAGCCGGGCCTTCCTCCCGCGCCCACGCCCCGGCACGGGCGACGATGTCGGCCACCGCGATGTCGTCGTCGGACATTCCGCTGCCGACGAACGGGTTGCGGTAGACGACGTCGCCGTCGAAGCTGATGTGCTTGAGGTCGAGCCCTTCCAGGTTGAGGTCGAGACCGGTCTGCCGCCGGGTCAGGAACGACTCCACCGGCGTGCTCGGGTCGATCAGGCGGACCACCCGGTCGTCCACCAACTCACCGCGCGAGCCCCGGACCACCAACCGGCGGGTGCGCAGCGGGTTCCACCACTGGTTGTCGGTGAAGTCGTACAACCCCATCCGCCCGCCGAAGTCAATGGTCGCGAGGGTGGTGGAGAGGTGCTGCGGGGTGTCGTCGCCGCTCCAGCCGGCCGGCGAGAGCGGGTTGGCCAGCGGCGCGACGAAGGCGCGCGCGCTCACCTCGGTGCTCTCGTGACCGACGCCGAGCAGACCCCGGATCAGTGAGACCGCGTGGTACAGGTGGGTCGAGGAGATCTGGACCGAGGTCGGCTCACCGAGCACCCCGGAGCGGACCAACGCCAGCCGCGCCGCGTGCCCGGGCATCAGCAGGTACTGCTCGGCGACCTGCACCAGGCCGCTGCCTCCGACGTCAGCCCAGAGCGAGCGCAGACCCGCCAGGTCGGGGGCGGGCGGCGTCTCGGCGAGCACCGGTACGCCGGCCGCGACCAGCTCCCGGGTCGCCTCGGGCGTCACCGGCCACGGCACCGACACGATGACGAAGTCCGGCCGCTCGTGGGCGAGCATCTCCGCTGCCGTGCGGAAGGTCGACACGCCCCAGTCGGCCGTCACGGCGGCGCCCCGTGATTCGGTACGCGTCACCACCCCGGTCACCCGGAAATTGTCGGGGAGCAGCCGGGCCAGGCGTAGGAAGAACTCACCTCGCCAGCCGCTGCCGATGATGCCGAACCGGGTCTGGGCCACCGAAGTCATCTGGGCTCCTCACGTAGAGGTCCGGATGCTAACCGTTCCACTTCGCTACGGTTGCGCTGATGAACACCGAGCCGTTGCGGGCCGCGCCCGTGCTGGTGCCCGACGCGGGACCACCCCTGGACTACTACCTGGTCCTACCTCGACCCGACGACAGCGCCCCGGCCACCACTGTGGACGGGATAGTCGTCGAGGAGTTCACCCGCCACCACGACTTCACCACGACAGGGCTGGACAACGCGGCCTGGACACCGGAGGCCGGCTGGTGGAGTTCCGCCGCGCTGAGCCGCGCCATGCGTACCGACCCCGAGGTGTTGACCCGGGTGCTCCCCACCTCCCGCCGTGAGGCCGAGGACGTCCACCGCGCGCTCGATGGCGGGCAACTGCCGGCCGAGGCGGTGCTTCGTACGCACTTCCTCGACCATCAACCGATCGCCGCCGCCCCGCCGCTGCGGCTCGGCCCGACGCAGCCACCGGCCGGCTTCCACGAGCGGCGGGTGTACCGCGTCCTCTTCGCCAAGGATCTCCGCGCCGAGCAGGTGGCGAGCCTCCGGACGGCCTGGCGGACACCGGCGGACGGCACTGTCGCGTCCGCCGCGAGCGGTCGTCTCGACGAGCACGGCGACCGGTTCACCTGGGATCTGCGCCGCGTCGGCCACTCCCTCGCCTGGTCTCTCGACGTGACCGCGCTGCTGGGGACCGACGCCACCGCGGCGCTCGGCTCGACCCTGTCCGAGCTGACGAACGTCCTGCGCCAGCACGGCCTGATACCGGTGACGACCGAACGCTTCGCCTAGGTGGATCAACGCCGGGTCGTCACGACCTGGCCCTGGGTCGGTCACGCACCCCGAAGATCGCAAAAGGCCGTCTCCGACTCGCGGAAACGGCCTTTGACCTGGGGTGGAGCTGAGGGGATTTGAACCCCTGACCCCCTCGATGCGAACGAGGTGCGCTACCAGTCTGCGCCACAGCCCCCCGCCGGCGAACCGGCTTCGGTCCCACCCGGCTTACACCGGGCGGGCCGGCAGCAAGGCTAACAGGTCGTCGGCCTCCACCGCGAATCCGCCCCCGGCCCGGCGCTCCGGCCGGTCCAGAGATCGACTCGGGCTCCTGGAAATCGGGGCATCCCGGACGCCCCAACCACCCGACTTCCAGGAACCCGAGTCGATCAAGCCAGCCCGGGCGCGGCCGGGGCCGAGGCACGGCCAGGCGCGGCCGGGGCCGGGTCAGGCGCCTCGGCCGGCCTCGTAGGGGCGGCCACGCAGGCCGCCCGACCGCCGGTAAGAGACCGATCCACCGTTGACCGCCGCTGGCAGGTCTCCCGGCCGGTCCAGGCCCATGGCGGCTCGGCGTACCCCTTCGCGCTGGGCGGCGAGGCGGCGCTGCGCCTCCCGGCGGGCCGCGGCCCTACGGGCCTGCTCCCGACGTACCTCGGCCTGCCGGGCGGCCAACCAGGCGGCCTCCCGGGCTCGGGCGCGGCGGCGGCGGCGCCCGGCCAGGGCCTGACCCCGCAGGTGCACGACGTAGAGGGCCAGGAGGAGGAAGGTGACCCCGAAGCCGACCCAGAAGCCGGGGCTGACGAACAGCACACCGATCAACTCGACGACGTTGAGGAGCAGCAGGGCGGCGAGCACGCGGCGACGGCGGTAGACGGCGGGGGTGTGCTGCCGGCGCGGCGGCGGGCGGCGACGGGACCGCTTCGGCGCGGCGGGCACGGCCCGCAGTCGACCGGAGCGGCGGACGGCCGGCGGCGCGGAGACCGGCGCACCCAACACACCGGTAGTCGCATCTTCACTGAGGGTGACAACCAGTGAGCGCGGAGGATGGACGGGTCGCCGTCCCGGCACAGTGCGGCGCCGTCGGCGGCGCTGGAGCACCCGCGCCGTCGACTGCGCCCGCTCCGCCACCAGCCGCTCGGTGGCGTCGTACCGGCGAACCAACGCCGGGGCCAGGGCGAGCAGGCCGGCGGCGGCGAGGACGGCGAGGAGCACCGAGGTCGGCACCCTCACCCCTCCCGTCACCGAATTCGAAGCAACCGCCACCCGACCGCAGGATCTTCCATCGATCACGCCTGGGCGCGTGGATCGTCCGGCCGGGGAGCGCTTGCCGCAGCTTGCAGTTACTTGAGGTTACGGCGCACCGACCGGGTTGCCACCGCGCCGCGCCGATCCCGTCCGTGGGACGAGTGGGCGGATGTCGGGAAATCCTCCTACCGCGCGTTGGCGCGAACCCGGTGCCAGCGGGCCAGCAGGCCACCCTCGGCGGCGATCTCCTCACTCGTCATCGCGTACCCGATGTGGTCCCGCCAGGCGCCGTCGATGTGCATGTAGCGCACGTGGTACGACTCCTCGCGGAAGCCCAACTTCTCCACCACCCGCCGGGACGGCTGGTTCTCCGGACGGATGTTCACCTCCACCCGGTGCAGCCCGCCCGGGCCGAACGCGTGGTCCACGGCGAGCGCCAGCGCAGTCGGGATCACACCCTGGCCGGCGGCCCGGGCGTCCACCCAGTAGCCGACGTAGCCGGAGCAGAGCGCCCGCCGCACGATGCTGCCCACGTTGATGTGCCCGACCAGCCGGTCCCGGTCGGCCTCACGCAGGCAGACCGCGAACGGCATGCCCTCACCCTCGCGGGCCGAGCGCCGCTGGTCACGGTGCACCCAGCGGAACGCGGCCGGCGAGTTCATCTCGTCCCAGCCGCCGGGCAGTGACGACTCCCAGGGCGCCAGCCAGGCCCGGTTGGCCCGCCGCACCTCCGACCACGCCGCCGCGTCGGAGCGCCGGTACGGCCGCAGCAGCACTGGGCCGTCGGCCAGTTCCACCGGCCAGCCCTGCGCCCGCGCGGGTCCGAAGAGACTCACCTGGACAGTCTCCCGCGCGGGACCGTGTCGCGCACAAGTGGCCTCACCGCGTTCACCGCACAGATCCGACGATCACCCGACGCGGGCCGCGAGCGGGCCGGCCGGGAGGCGTCACCGGCGGCGGTCCAGCAGCAGGACGTCCACTGTGGAGCCGGCCGCGGCCGTGGTGACCCGCTCGCCGAGCACCAGCAGCCCGTTGGCCTCGGCCAACCCGGATAGGGTGAACGGTCCGCCGCTGAGCGGCTGGACCGTGTACCCGCCGCCGCGCCGCTCGGCGACGTGCGCCGGCCGGAACTCGCGAAGCCCGGTCGGCGACGACACGGTCTCCAGCAGGTGTGCCCGCACACTGGGTCGGAACACCGGTTCGGCACCGGCGAGCAGTTGGATGGCGGGGCGGGCCAGCACCTCGAAGCCGATCAACGCGGCACCCGGGTCGCCGGGCAGGCAGACCACCGGCACCTCCTCGGCGCCGACAGTGCCGAACCCGAGCGCGGTGCCGGGGTAGAGCGCCACGTCGGTGAAGGTGACCGGCCCGGCGCGACCGCCCTCACGGCGGGAGAGGATCCGACGCACCATGTCTCCGGGGCCGGTGCCGGTGCCCCCGGTCGTGATGATCAGGTCGGCACGCAGCGTCTGGTCCTCCAGCAGCCCGCGCAGCCCCTCCGGGTCGTCGTCGCAGATTCCCACCCGGTATGCCAGCGCACCCACCTCGGCCGCCGCGGCGGTCAGGGCGTGCGAGTTCGCGTCCACCACCTGACCGGGCTGACTGCCCCGGCCGACGTCGACGAGTTCGTCACCGGTGGCCACGATGACCACCCGTGGACTGGGCCGGACCACCACGTGCCCGATGCCGGTCGCCGCGAAGACGGCGACCAGGGCCGGGGACACGTAGGTGCCGGCCCGAGCGAGCAGGGTGCCGACGGGCAGCTCCTCACCCGCTCGGCGTACCCCGTACCCCCGTTTGGGGGTGCGGAAGATCTCCACTGCGGCCATGCCCTGGTCGGTCCACTCCACCGGGACCACGACGTCAGCGGCGACCGGCAGCGGCGCCCCGGCGGCCACCGAGAAGCACGAGCCGGGGGTGAGCCGGACCGGCCGCCAGCTCGCGGCGCCGAGATCGCCGACCACGTTGAGCCGGATGGTGCGACCGCCGGGCGTGCCGGAGGGGGCCGGGACGTAGCTCGGCCCCCTCCCCCCTCCGGAGATGTCCTCCCAGCGCGCGGCGTAGCCGTCCACGGCCGCCTGGTCGAAGGCCGGGAAGGCGTGCGGCGCGACGACGTCCTCGGCGAGGACGTTGCCGTGCGCCTGGGTGAGGTCGAGGTCGAGTGGCGGCAGCGCGCGCAACCTGCGCAGCACGCTGCCCAGGTAGTCGGCGAGCGGCGTCAACTCGTTCGCGGCCGCCTCGGCGTCGGCCGTCGCTGTCATGTACCAGATCCGCCTGCCGCGTCGGCCTTGACGAAGTCGGCCAGCCAGGACCGGAACTCGGTGCCCAGGTCCTCGCGCTCGGCGGCGATCTGCACCACCGTCTGGAGGTATCCCAGCGGCATGCCGGTGTCGTAGCGGGTGCCCCGGTAGACGATCGCGTGCACCGGGGTGCCCTCGGTACGCAGCAGCTCCATCGCGTCGGTCAGCTGGATCTCGCCGCCGCTGCCCGGCTTGGTCCGCCGGATCGCGTCGAAGATCTTGCCCGGCAGCACGTAGCGGCCGAGCACCGCCAGGTTGCTCGGGGCGTCCTCCGGCTGCGGCTTCTCCACCATCCCGGTCACCTTGACGACCTCGCCGATGTCGGTCAGCTCCGACTCGGCCGGCTCGACGGAGGCGATCCCGTACCGCTTGGTCTCGGACGGGTCGACCTCGAAGAAGGCGAGCACCACACCGCCGGTGCGGGCCTGCAACTCCAGCATCGCCGGCAGCAGCGGCTCCGACGGCTTGACGAACTCGTCGCCGAGCAGCACCGCGAAGGCGTCGTCGCCGACGTGCGACTCGGCGTACCCGATGGCGTGGCCGAGCCCGAGCTGCTCGGGCTGCCGCACGGTGTAGATCTCGGCCAGCTCGCTGGGCCGACGTACGGCGGCCAGCCGCTCGGAGTCGCCCTTCTCCTCCAACCTGGTCTCCAGGTCCGGGCGACGGTCGAAGTGGTCCACCATCGACGTCTTACCCCGACCGGTGATCAGCAACACGTCACCGATGCCAGCCTGCGTGGCCTCCTCGACGATGTACTGCAACACCGGCCGATCCACCACCGGCAGCAGTTCCTTGGGCACCGCCTTGGTGGCCGGCAGGAACCGGGTGGCCAGTCCGGCGGCCGGGATGACGGCCTTGACCGCCAGGGGACGGCCGTTTGCGGCGACCGTCGATGAGGGGTTCGCTGAGTGCTCCGACATGCCGCGAGACTATCGGCCACGGCTCTGCCGCGGCGGGTGTGGCCCAGAAGACGCGCCGCCACCCGGCCCCGGCCCCGGCCGCGCCGCGTCCGGGCCGGCCCGCTCCG